>NZ_JAGGDL010000099.1:0-737 GCF_017653575.1 Pseudoalteromonas sp. K222D | reverse complement strand
CGGTTATTGCGGGTCGCTTTAAAGCCATAATGGATAACTAGCTCATTAAAGCGCTCTGTAAAATCATTATCATTCGTATGATTACGATAGGCGGCACTCAGACTGTCTGTACGCACTTCTTTCGGCACACCGCCGGCTGCTTTAAATGCGTTTTGCACGCCATCAGAAAAAGCAGCAAAGCTTTCACCGCCGTAAATCACTTGGGCGTAAGCCCAGCCACTGGCGGGCATACGATAATGAAACAACATATGCTTTAGGGGTTCACTAGCAATGGTAACGGGTGACTTCACATGTGTAAAATCACACATACCTAATAGGCCATACTCGTGTGTTTGCAGGAATACGACCTCTTTGCTTGAGCCATACAGTGCCCGCCATTTATGAATTCGACGCTCTAATGTACGCCGTGAACTCGGGTTAAATTTGTCGGTGTGAAACTCGCAAAGGTGATCAAAAATTCCCACTGGAGTTAACGTTGCATCACCTTGAAGTAGAGGGACAACAATACTGTCCCAGATAGACTCAAGTGGATCTATACGCGTTCGCCATTGGCGTTTATTAGACAATGGCTGCTCATCCAGTTTATCAATGCGCCTTGCTGAACGTTCTGAAATACCTGCTTTCGCAGCCGCGATAACTTGGCTATTACGTTTTCTATGTTTCATATAAATAGTGACCTGCTGATCAGTGATTCGTGTTCCCGGCACAGTGAACTCCTCCGTTCTGCTGTACCGAAC
>NZ_JAGGDL010000097.1:0-793 GCF_017653575.1 Pseudoalteromonas sp. K222D | reverse complement strand
TAGCTTGGCATACTGGCAGGATCAGTCAATAGCTAAAAAAGATCCTTAGAAAATAATTTGTCTTGGTGAATAGTTACTTTATTTTTAGCTTTCCAGCCGAGAGTTGAAATTATCAATACAATTATCGGGGTGGCAATGCTTCCAATCGCAGTGACAAAGTCTAACCAATGTTTTTCCACCATATCAACTCCAATTTATTGTATAACGTAACTTCAGCAGACAATGCGCCTAACGCCCCAAACACCGGATTGGTGAAGTTGGCGACTTTTTTGGAACAAAAAAGGTGACACCTTTACTAATTCCGAGTGCTTTGACTTGTTATGTTTACTACTAGTTTGAAACCAATATCATTAATTTTCTTCATGTCATGGCCATGCTGAATTTCTGCGTTTATACAAGCCAATACTTCATTTGCTGTAAGCCAAATAACCCATTTTGGATTTTCTATTGTAAAATCAGTTCGATTACAAGGGGTGCCTTTAATTTCAAATGTTTCATGAATTCCATGACCAAATATTCTAGCAATCGATTTTCGTTGATTTGAATCAAAACCTGACATATAGGTTTCTAAATTAAACGATATTTCGGAAATATTATGAACAAGCTTGTTTCTTAGTTCCGCAAGTTTTAACAAAAACTTTTGCTGCTCTTGGTTAATAATGTCTAATTTATACATCAATGCAACCTTTCCATATTTTGGATGGGCTTGATCTAATGTAAGCGCGCATTTAAGCAGTGCGCTTAGCTATAATCGAAGTCTAGCTGCACATTCCACGGCATTAGGTCGGTAAAA
>NZ_JAGGDL010000096.1:0-811 GCF_017653575.1 Pseudoalteromonas sp. K222D | reverse complement strand
TTTACTGAGGTCTACTGACAGACAAAAAAGTGATCGGCTTGAATGGTATTGAGCGATCGGCATCATGGTATTACGCAGTAGCTATTAGTGCAAGGTAAAGTTAGCCAATAAACTTTGTCGATGCAGATAATATTTTAAGAGTCACTCAAGTTGAAATATAAATAATAAACAAAAAAATAGACAAACCGAAGTTTGTCTATTTTTTAATACATTGTCTGAATTTTAAATATTCAGACACATCAAAATGTTTATGATAAATAAGTTTGCGAATACCCCCCTTGCTTTTACTAAGCTACCGAGTTGCAAAAAAATAAATAAGTTTGCGAACGAACGCCTTTTTTACCCTATTTGGGAACGATTATCGAGTATGGCAATTAGGGCTACAAAACATACATCCATCAACATTTGTATGAATTAGCTTTGCTTTTAATACTGCCGATGAACATGTGCTGTGCATTCCTAGTTCTGTTTTATTCATCGGCATAAAATTACAGCCTTTTTTATGTACTTCATGTTCGCCAGTAGGCTGCGAATTGTTATTTAAATAGTATAGATCCATCTTAAATATCCTTAATTTTAATATATACAAAGTCACTTCATTAAAGCTTAGCTGAAGTGTAGAACTTAAATTAGAAATATCCAGTATGTTTTTTGGGGAGAAAAACTATTAGCCGCTAGTGCATTACTCAACTACTCTTATGAAGCTCACTTACTTGTATACTAATGACTTGATGCTGCGTAATACCATGATGCCGATCGCTCAATACCATTCAAGCCGATCACTTTTTTGTCTGTCAGTAGACCTCAGTAA
>NZ_JAGGDL010000095.1:0-889 GCF_017653575.1 Pseudoalteromonas sp. K222D | reverse complement strand
CCTACTGCACCATGAAATACGCGACTAAATTGTGTGGTGAGTTTTAGCCAGTTTTCGGGGGTAATGTTTACTCTTTGTAACAGGGGTAAAGTGCTGCTTTCGATATAGCCTGCTTTACCTTCGCGTATACAACGCCCGGTTAATTCTACTAGTTCAAGGTAAGATTTAAGCGCAAAGGGTAATCCTTTTGCCATGTGCTTTTTGGGTTTACCTGAAAAGCGCAGGAGTTGCTTCGGTTGCTTACCTGCAGTGGCACTTTCAATGCGTATTTTTACGCTGGTATGCTCTGATGTTTCTGGTGTTGTTGCTGCCTTTGCTCTTATTGGGTTTAAATCAACATATGCCATACAGGCGATTAATGCCGCTTCATCTAAGAGGGCTTGTGATTTAAAGCGTCCCTCCCAAAACCGTCCGGTACAGTTATCTTCTTTATTAGCTCTGCGCGCAATGTCTTCATTTAATAGCCGCATAAACCAGCTGATATTAACTAAGCGCTCTCGGTATTCAATGATTGTTTCATTTAGAAAGAGCCATTCAATTTTACTTAGCTCCTCACCTTGCAGATATTTGTTAGTGAGAACAGTGCCTTTACAAAGCCTGTGCCACCGCTGAATAATGGCTTTATCGGTTAGTCGCTTGGCTTTTTTATCATCAACATAGAGTACCAAATGAGTGTGGTTGCTCATTACTGCATACGCACACACATCGATACAAAATACGTTAGCGAGGGCAAGTAATTTGCTTTCAACCCACCCTCTGCGATGTTCATACGATTGATTAGTAAAGTTGTCTACGCCGCATAAAAATGCACGGCGTACACAGCGCGAAATACAGTGATAGTATTTTGTATCGACCAAACTAACCTGACGTTTTCTTGCGATAGCCATGT
>NZ_JAGGDL010000094.1:0-969 GCF_017653575.1 Pseudoalteromonas sp. K222D | reverse complement strand
TAATTATTACGCTACGATGTTTGCAACAACGCCAGCGCCTACAGTACGACCACCTTCACGGATAGCGAAACGAAGACCTTCATCCATCGCGATTGGCGCGATTAGAGTTACTGTCATCTTAACGTTATCACCAGGCATTACCATTTCTACGCCTTCTGGTAACTGTACGTCACCAGTTACGTCAGTTGTACGGAAGTAGAACTGTGGACGGTAACCTTTGAAGAATGGAGTATGACGACCACCTTCATCTTTTGAAAGTACGTATACTTCTGATTCAAAAGTAGTGTGTGGCTTGATTGAACCAGGCTTAGCTAGTACTTGACCACGTTCAACGTCTTCACGCTTAGTACCACGTAAAAGTGCACCAATGTTCTCACCAGCACGACCTTCGTCAAGCAGTTTACGGAACATTTCAACACCAGTACAGATTGACTTAGTTGTATCACGGATACCAACAATTTCAATCTCGTCGTTGATGCGGATAATACCAGCTTCAACACGACCAGTTACAACGGTACCACGGCCTTGGATTGAGAAAACGTCTTCGATAGGCATGATGAATGCTTTATCGATGTCACGCTGTGGCTCTGGAATGTAAGAATCAAGTGCGTTTGCAAGCTCAACAATCTTATCTTCCCACTCTTTTTCGCCTTCAAGCGCTTTAAGTGCTGAACCTTGAATTAGTGGTAAGTCATCACCTGGGAAATCGTATTCTGAAAGAAGTTCACGAACTTCCATTTCTACTAGCTCAAGTAGCTCTTCGTCATCAACCATGTCACATTTGTTCATGAACACGATGATGTAAGGAACGCCAACTTGGCGAGAAAGTAGGATGTGCTCACGTGTTTGTGGCATAGGACCATCAGTCGCAGCTACTACTAAAATAGCACCGTCCATTTGAGCAGCACCAGTGATCATGTTTTTAACATAATCGGCGTGACCAGGACAATCTACGTGTGCGTAGTGACG
>NZ_JAGGDL010000093.1:0-1001 GCF_017653575.1 Pseudoalteromonas sp. K222D | reverse complement strand
TTTTTTTATAGGGATATTTAGATGGTTTCTTTTTCACACATCGTGGAAAGCTGCGCTCATGACGCCTTGTTGGTAACTGAAATAGCGTCAGCGTTTCTAATAAATGCTCATAGTGTTTTGGTAAATTTCCCGGACTTGTCAGTGGGATAGTTAACAGAAATACATTGATATGTCTTGAACAATGAGAAAAACTCAGTTGATTTGGCCATACTTCTAGTAACTCTGCTGCCTCACGCATGGCTATTCTTATAATATTGTAGGCAATTAGTAACCCCCACAATTCTTGCCTTATCATATCCGGCCTTTTTGAGCGTAGGATATAGTTTGAGTGCAACATTGTTTGTTTTATTTCTCGATATCCTATTTCTATTTCCCAGCGATGCATGTACAAATCAGCGATTTCTTTTGATGGGTAACGCATTACATCAAGCATTGATGTAAGAATCTGATACTGCTTATTATTATGCGTGTAAGTAAGCAGACGAGCTTCTATAAACTCTGGCAAGTCAGTAAACTTTTTTCGCGCTTGTGGCGATGTTTTAAGACGCACTAACTGGTCATTTTTACTCATTTTCTTTATGGTATCAACCGTTAAGCCTTTTCTGACAGGTATCATCCAGTGCCTTTCAGTCCCTGCTTGATGCCAACGATGCAACAGCCCTAATGAATAATAACCGCGATCAAATAAGGTTAATGAGTTATCCGGTGTACCTTCAATGAGCTCTTCAGCGAGTGTCATTTCCCCTTGATGTTGCCCGTTAAAAGTACAATTAATGAGTTGATGGCTCGTTAGCTCCATGTGGCATACCATTCGAATTTGCGGATAGGTATTTTCACCATACTGGGTTGAGCCACACCCAAATACGTCTTTATTCTCTGGCGTATCATGTGTACGAAAAACAACGCCATCAACAGCTAATAGATTTAAGCCACAAAATGTATCAAAGTGGGCATGATTATAATGCCGTGACGCCATCATCTTGAAGACCTGCTCGACAGCA
>NZ_JAGGDL010000092.1:0-1085 GCF_017653575.1 Pseudoalteromonas sp. K222D | reverse complement strand
TCTCGAATTCAAGTATTAAGTGCAATCATTATGCAGCCACCAGTATTTCTGATTGCCCCGTAAATAATTCATGAGGGGTTTTATACCCTCTTGTTTTTCTTGGTCGATGATTGAGCTTATCAACTGCCGCCTGTATCTCTGCTTCACTTAGTGCCATAAAATCAGTTCCCTTGGGGAAGAAGCGTCTAAGTAAGCCGTTGGTATTCTCATTTATACCTCGCTCCCATGATGAATAGGGATGAGCGAAATACACATCAGCTTCTAATGCTTGTGCGACATGCTCATGGTGAGCAAACTCTTTTCCATTGTCTAACGTCACGGTAATAACCCTATCTTTATATGGTGTCATACACGTGATCAGCGCATCGGCTGTTATTTGCGCATGCTTGCTTTCAATTCTGTGAACGACTGTATATAACGTTTTACGTTCAACCATTGTGACAAAGGCATTTTTACGCCCTTTTCCTATCACTGTGTCACCCTCCCAATCACCAATTCTAGACTTTGAATCCACAATACTAGGGCGTTCATCAATGCTGACTCGATTAACTATCTGTCCACGTTTATCATAGCTTCCATAGCGTTTTTTATACTTTTTACATGCACGAGTGAGTGTCTTATATAGCTTGCCACCACGAGCCTTGTCTCTGTAAATATATTGATAAATTGTTTCATGATGTAAAACGACCTGTTTCTCTAAAGCTAAGCGGCCTGCCACTTGCTCAGGGGAAAGTCCGTCATGCAACAATTTATTAATCCAGTGAGTGACGTCCTCTGTTAACTTACTTGCTTTGAAAGATGACTTACGTCTTTGTTCAGCAAAGTTATTGGCTTGGTTAGGCCGATAGCCTTTAAGTCCTTTATTGCGTTTTAGCTCTCTAGAAATAGATGACGGTGAACGAGTTAGTTCTTCAGCTATCTGCTTTTGGTTATTTCCTGCTTTTATTAACGCGTAAATCTGGTATCTTTCTTCTTGTGTCAGCTGTTTATATTTCATTAAAGCAATTTCCTTTGGCGAGAAAATGGCCGAATTATAACAGCTGGCCATCTAATCTGAGAAATTGCACTTATTATCCGAATTTAGG
>NZ_JAGGDL010000091.1:0-1107 GCF_017653575.1 Pseudoalteromonas sp. K222D | reverse complement strand
TTAAATCCAGAGAAAAAAGAAGCAATGCGGGCGGCATAAAATTTAATTTGATGCGACAACTAACTTGAAAAACTCCGCTTATCCATTGCTTCCGAGAAAAATACTACAAAGAATGACACTAACCACTGAAACCCCTCTGATCTTTGATCAAGCTCTATATCAACTCCAAGATCATCTTCAACAACTACCTTTAAGTATTGCCCGTCAGCGATAACCTTTAGTTTATCTGCTTCTGGTCGATCAGGATTCGGCATCCATACCGATCTGATTTCTTTTGTAAGTCTTACGCTCGCAGCATTTAATTGATATGTTCTAGAATCAAGCTGATCCCGGTAAATCTTCAGAGCTTCGGTATCATTTATATTTGGACTTGGAGTTGAGCCTAATGTTGCTAACTCACGCGGTGTGAAGCCAAGAAGCTTGAGCAAGCATAAATTCCCATAATCATAATACTTGTCGTCTAATAAGTTACCATCGACTCGTTGCGCAAGATGCTCTAAATGAATAGAAGGTTTTACATTAAAATAGTTGTTAAAAAGAATAAATACTGGCGTTCTTTTATCAAGCGTACTAATAACTGAATCGTACCCGTCGTTGAACTTGGTAAGCAAAACAAGTTCATCATGTCTTTTTTCTTCTGTTTCGTTATCTTCATCTACAAATTCAAAATTATCATCCAGCCAGCGGGATAATGATTTCGCTTTTTCATCTGAAACAAGTGTATTCTCGCTCCAATTAGAAGTTAGCTCCTCTAAAGAGATTGATGGCTTAGCCCCAGCTTCCTCATCTGAGATTTTTGCATGTTGCTTATCCATATGAGACGCCATGCGTTTTAGATTTTTACTAAAATCGCTATATTTCTTTTTTGCAGGAGCGTTGACTAAAGAGTGAAAGGCTTGGTTATTTAGCTTTCGATAAAGTTTATATTCACACTGTGCATATTCTCATGCATCGCGATCACCTAATACTATCTAAGCCGATCACCTAATACCATCCATCAAGATCACTCAATACCATCGATGCCGATCACTTTTCGGTCAAAATGGTATTGAGTGATCGGCTTGAATGGTATCGTTCAATTTGTACACGTTTTTGTCTAGCCAGTAG
>NZ_JAGGDL010000090.1:0-1170 GCF_017653575.1 Pseudoalteromonas sp. K222D | reverse complement strand
CGTCGATACGAGCACGATAAAACGTTTTTGTTTTACAAAGACATGGCCTCACTACTTAAAGATATCAAGACGTTCGAAGAGTTTAACTGGATCAAAGCATTCGATTCTGCGGCAGCTCAACAAGTTGCCCGCGACCTGGAATTAGCGCTCAAGAATGCTTTTACTAAAGGTCGCTTGCAACGCTTTCCAAAGCACAAGATCTCATATAAAAAGAAAAAACTTCACAACGATAGTTTTCGAGCGGTCAATAACTCGAACTGTATCCGCATTGAAAATGGCGCTATCAGTATCCCAAAGGTAGGCAAGATACCCATTATCTTGCATCGCAAACTAGCAAGTAAAATCAAGACTGTAACTATCCAGTATCACCACGGAAAATGGGGATGCAGCATCACTCAGGAAGTTGAGTGCAAAACAGCTAAACAAGTTTTAAAAACAATCACAGGTTTTGACATTAACTCAAAGCAAACTGTTGTTGGCTCAGATGGTTTTGTGGTCGATAACCCCAAGTTTTTAAAGCAGTCAAAAACAAAGTTAAATCAATTGCAACGCCAGCTTGCACGCCGAACTAAAGGTTCAAATCGCTGGCAAAAAACCAAACAACGCATCAACAAATTACACGGCAAAATCTCACGGCAAAGGCTCGACTTTGCACACAAAATTTCACGCCAGATAACCAATGAAAATGACATTTTAGTGTTCGAAGATTTAAACGTAAAAGGGATGCAAAAGTTCAATGGCAGCATGGTTGCCGACAATGTGATGGGCTTAATTACTCAGCTTTCAAAATACAAAACTGAGCTTGAAGGTAAACTCTATCACGAGATTGGCAGGTTTGAAAAATCCACTGGGGTTTGTTCTGAATGCGGCCAACATCATGTTTTAACATTGAACGACAGGAATTTCACATGTACGGCTTGTGAAACTTACCAAAACCGAGACTTGTCAGCGGCTAAAAGCATAGCAAAAACAGGTGAATTAGATTTGATTGCGGCTGGAATCGTCGCAAGGGTTACCCCCACATCTCAGCAGAAATCAGCCATTAAAACGAAAGTCTTCGAGCTATCGAAGTTTGCTGTTGGAACTGAGAAAAAAGAAGCAGCCTAGTCTCTAAGTCAAGGCTGTAGAAGCCCATTGATCGACACGGAGTGGCGTCGATGGGTAGTTCAC
>NZ_JAGGDL010000009.1:0-112026 GCF_017653575.1 Pseudoalteromonas sp. K222D | reverse complement strand
GCGTACACAGCGCGAAATACAGTGATAGTATTTTGTATCGACCAAACTAACCTGACGTTTTCTTGCGATAGCCATGTGACACCCTGCTTAATTATTGCACTAAACAGAGCATAGTTAATTACACTGATATTACAAATATTAAGGTGGGTGTCTGTTCAATTTTTACCATGGTATTATTTATAAGATCTATATAATTATTGGAAATTAATTTAATGTTAAGATGCTTCACCGCTATATCTACAATATTGTTACTCTCTGGTTGTGCTAACAATGCAATTGTTGAGCTTCAAAAACTAGATTCAAAAAGTTTAACAAACAAAAATATACAAATAATCGATGATGGTAAAACTAAAGATTCAATTAAACATATCATTGCTGGCAAGTTAGATAAATACGGCTTTAAATATCAAATTGTCGATATTTCACAGTCTAACTCTAACGTAACAAATAACCCTAAGCTGACTTACTCTGCAAACTGGTGGTGGGACATGGCTAGTTATATGCGCTATTTGAACATTGAGATAAAAGACAACAGCCAAACTATCGCACTGGTAAAAATTGACACCGTGAAGTGTGGTGGTTTTGACAAGTTTGGTTCAGCCCAACGACGCACTGAGATCACCTTAGATTTACTCCTAAGTGACTTGAGCAAAGAAGAAGCCAATGAACTGATTTGTCTTGGTGGCCAACCCAAAAACTAATCTAAAAAATTGAATAATAAAATTAATGTGTTGTGGCCAATTAATTCTAGACACTGAATTAATTGGTCACAATAGTTGTTAAAAACGAGCCAAATTTGGCTCGTTTTTGTTTTACTGATAACTGACCGCTCCGCTCTATTCTGGATCATACCCCAAATTAGGCGACAGCCATCTTTCAGCTTCTTCCAGCGTCATATTGGTTCGTTTAGCGTAATCTTCAACCTGATCCTTTTGTACCGCTGCTACTGCGTAGTATTTTGCCTCAGGGTGTGAAAAGTACCAGCCCGAAACGGCCGCACCTGGCCACATGGCGTACGAGCTGGTTAGCTGCATGCCAATACGTTTTTCGGTGTCGAGCAACTGCCAAATTTTCTTTTTCTCGGTGTGCTCTGGGCACGCCGGGTAGCCGGGCGCTGGGCGAATACCTTGGTAGTTTTCGCGTATTAGCTCATCGTTTTCTAGGTTTTCATCTGGTGCAAAACCCCAGTATTCTTTACGTACTTGCTCGTGTAGGTACTCGGCAAACGCTTCGGCGAGCCTGTCGGCAACGGCTTTAATCATTATTTTGTTGTAGTCGTCTTGCTGGGCGTCAAACGCATTAGCTAGGTCGTCTTCTTCCAACCCCCCCGTTACTGCAAATGCGCCAAAGTAATCTGGCGTACCTTTTGGGGCTATGTAATCGGCTAGGCAGTAGTTAGCAAAGTCGGTTTTTTCGGTTTGCTGGCGTAAATGGCACGAGGTAGTTAACACCTCTTTGCGTGTTTCGTCTGTGTATATTTCTATGTCGTCGCCAACGCGGTTTGCAGGGAATAAACCAATTACACCCAGTGGTTGCAAACTGCCTGCTTTTTCAAGGTCGTCTAACATGTCGTTGGCGTCTTTAAATAAGCTTTGCGCTTGCTCGCCTACTACTTCATCGGTCATTATGCGCGGGTATTTACCAGCAATTGACCAGGTCATAAAGTATGGCGTCCAATCTATGTATTTACGCAGCGTAGTTATAGATACATTTTTAAACTCTTGCACGCCAAGCTGTTTAGGCACTGGTGGTGTGTAGTTATCCCAATCGAGTTTTGCGGCGTTATCGCGAGCACGCTGAATTGTCACTGGTTTTGAGCGTGGTTTTTTACGCGCCTGTTGCTCGCGTACTTTAACGTATTCGGCTTGTGTTTTTTCTAAAAAGTCACTTTTGTGCTCTTTCGATAATAAGTTTGAAACCACACCCACCGCACGGCTGGCGTTACTCACATACACTACGCCTTTATCGTACTGAGGCTCAATTTTAACGGCGGTGTGCGCTTTTGATGTAGTAGCACCACCAATTAACAGCGGCAGTTCAAAACCACGACGTTTCATTTCTTTGGCTACGTGCACCATTTCGTCAAGCGATGGGGTAATTAGCCCCGATAAACCAATAATATCGGCTTTTTCATCGATTGCGGTTTGCAGTATTTTATCAGCAGGCACCATTACGCCTAAGTCGATTACTTCGTAGTTATTACATTGCAGTACTACGCCAACAATGTTTTTACCTATATCGTGTACGTCGCCTTTTACTGTGGCCATCACAATTTTGCCGTTGGTTGAACCTTCTTCTTTTTCAAGCTCAATGTAGGGGTCTAGGTAGGCTACGGCGCGCTTCATTACACGGGCCGATTTAACTACTTGTGGTAAAAACATTTTACCTGCACCAAATAAGTCACCTACTACGTTCATGCCGTCCATTAACGGACCTTCAATTACGTGAATAGGTTTAGCGGCAGCAGCGCGGCACTCTTCGGTATCTACTTCTATGTATTCGGTAATTCCTTTAACAAGGGCATGCTCAAGGCGTTTTTCAACGCTCCAACTGCGCCATTCTAAATCTTCAACGCGCTCAGCTTGTGCCATGCCTGAGTACTTAGGCGCAAGCTCTACTAAACGCTCGCCTGCACCTGGATCGGTGTTGAGTATTACGTCTGTAACGGCTTTGCGTAGTTCTTCTGGTATGTCGTCGTAAACCGCCAGTTGCCCCGCGTTAACAATCCCCATATCCATACCCGCTTGAATAGCGTGATATAAAAATACTGAGTGAATAGCTTCACGTACTGGGTTATTACCGCGAAACGAAAACGACACATTCGACACCCCACCCGACACTTTACAGTGCGGCAAATTTTGCTTTATGCGCCGTGTGCCTTCAATAAATTCGACCGCGTAGTTGTCGTGCTCTTCTATCCCTGTGGCTACAGCAAATATATTTGGGTCAAAAATAATGTCTTCGGGCGCAAAGCCAACGTCTTCTACTAATATTTTGTAGCTACGCTCACATATTTCAAACTTTCTATCGGCGGTGGCGGCTTGGCCGTCGGTGTCAAAGGCCATAACTACAGCCGCTGCACCAAAACGTTTAATGGTTTTGGCTTGACGAATAAACGGCTCTTCGCCTTCTTTTAACGAAATTGAGTTAACAATGGCTTTGCCTTGAATACACTTTAAACCGGCTTCTATTACTTCCCATTTAGAGGAGTCGACCATGATAGGTACGCGAGAAATGTCGGGCTCTGAGGCAATTAAATTTAAAAACTTAACCATGGCGGCTTTTGAATCCAACATGGCTTCGTCCATGTTTATATCAATTACCTGCGCGCCGTTTTCTACTTGCTCGCGGGCAACAGTTAGCGCGGTTTCATAGTCTTCTTCCATGATCAAACGTTTAAACATGGCGGAGCCGGTTACATTGGTACGTTCGCCGACATTAGTAAATACAGCTATTTTTTGAGTCATGTTGGCGGCTCCTTAATTTAAGTTACAGGCTTCGAGGCCCGATAAACGCATGCGTACTTCAATTTCTGGCAACTGGCGTGGCTTAACGCCTTCAAGCCCTTTTGCAAAGGCGCGAATATGCGCAGGTGTGGTGCCGCAGCAACCACCTACAATATTAATAAAGCCCGACTTACCCCAATCAATAATTTCGGTTGCCATTTCTTTTGCTTCTAGGTCGTAGCCACCAAATTCGTTAGGCAAGCCTGCATTGGGATGCACTGAGGTAAAGGTTTCGCATACACGCGACAACTCTTGCACATATTGGCGCAGTAAATCTGGGCCTAAGGCGCAGTTAAGGCCAATAGAAAGCGGCTTAATATGACGGATAGAGTTGTAAAAGGCTTCGGTAGTTTGCCCCGAAAGCGTACGCCCAGAGGCATCGGTAATAGTGCCGGAGATCATAACTGGTAATGTGCGCCCTGCTTGCTCAAACGCTTCCTCTACTGCAAACGATGCAGCTTTAGCATTGAGGGTATCGAATATGGTTTCGATTAAAATAATATCGGCGCCACCTTCCATCAGTGCCAAGGTCGATTCTACATAGGCAGTAACTAAACGATCAAAAGTAACATTACGATAGCCCGGATCGTTTACATCTGGCGACAATGAACAAGTTTTTGATGTTGGCCCAAGTACGCCTGCTACATAACGTGGTTTTTCGGGTGTTTTAGCACTAAACTCATCGCAAAGTAGCCGTGCCAATTTTGCCGACTCTAGGTTTATTTCACGGCTTAGATTAGCCATGTCGTAATCTTCCATCGAAATGGTGGTGGAGTTAAAGGTATTGGTTTCGATAATATCGGCACCGGCAGCTAAAAAGCTACGATGAATATCGGTAATTATTTTAGGCTGCGTAAGGCTTAGTAAATCGTTATTACCGCGAATAAGTACATGCCAATCTTTAAAGCGCTCACCGCGATAGTCTTGCTCTTCTAATTGGTGTGCTTGGATCATAGTGCCCATAGCGCCGTCTAAAATTAAAATTCGCTCTTTTAACGCTGCACTTAGTTCGTCGTGCTTATTTTGGTCATTATTAAGAGGGTTATTCGGCATAGTTGTTAGTCCTTACGTCTTGGCTAACTAAATTAATATCATAGGGTGTAGTTTGGTACACGTAATAATTTAACCAGTTCGAAAAAAGTAAAAAAGCATGGCTTTGCCACGTTTTTGAAGGTTGTTTAGTTGCATCATCATCTGGAAAGTAATTTTCGGGTTTGGGCGCATTGTCGCTTTTTTCGCAATCGCGTTGGTATTCAGCTTTTAACGAGTCGGCGTCATACTCTGGGTGGCCGGTAATAAACACTTGGCTGCCCGACTTATTTTTAACTAAGTAAGCACCTACTTTCTTAGAACCCGCTAGCACGACTAGTTCATTGCAAGCATTTATTTTATTTACATCTACATGGCCATAACGCGAATGCGGTACTAAAAAGGTGTCGTCAAAGCCGCGCGTTAACGCCCCATGTTCAAAATAACATTGGTGCGTAAATACGCCGCACAGTTTATCGGTTTTTAAATCGCGCTTTATTTTATAATGATGATAAAGCGCTGCATGCGCTGCCCAACACGAAAAAAGTGTAGACGTAACATGCTGCTCAGCCCAATCTAAAATTGCGGTAAACTCATCCCAGTATGCTACATCCTGGTACTCTAAATGCGCTAGCGGCGCGCCGGTAACTATTAATGCATCGTAGTTATTGTTTTTTACTTCTGAAAAATAACGATAAAAAGTGTCTAGGTGCTGCTCTGAATTACTGCTACTGCGATGAGTGTCAAGACGCAGTAGTTCTACATTTACTTGCAAGGGCGAATTGGCAAGCAAACGAATAAACTGTACTTCGGTTTCAACTTTATTAGGCATTAAGTTAAGAATAGCCAAACGCATGGGGCGAATTTCTTGCGTTTTTGCACGAGTTTGTGGCATTACAAATACGTTTTCTTGGCGCAGGCGAGCAATAGCTGGTAGCTCGTCTTTTACTGTAATTGGCATCCTTTTACTCCTATTCATCAAAACCGAAAACTTATTATGAACAGATAAGAAAAAATATCAACCAATAGATGTATAGATGTCTAAATATCCAAATGAAATTTTTTCATCCTATTTTATAATCGTTTTTGCGCACTTTATAGTTTGTTTGTCGGTTTAAAATTGGCCATTCGTTGACTGCCTCACCCGTCAACCACTACAATAGAGCATTGTAATTTTTATTATTATTTGAAGGTTTTTTCCATGGTTTTACCTGATAAATTTATATTCTCGATGAGTCGAGTTTCTAAGGTTGTGCCACCTAAGCGCACTATCTTAAAAGACATCTCGTTACACTTTTTCCCGGGCGCTAAAATTGGTGTGCTTGGTTTAAACGGCTCTGGTAAATCAACATTGCTACGTATTATGGCCGGTGTTGACCAAGACTTTGAAGGTGATGCCTTTCCACAACCAGGCACTAAAATTGGTTACTTACCGCAAGAACCTGTTTTAGACGAAAGCAAAACCGTACGCGAAATTGTTGAGCAAGCTGTTGGCGAAGTTAAATACGCGCTTAAACGCCTTGACGAAGTGTATAACGAATACGCCATGGAAGACGCTGACTTTGACGCACTTGCAAAAGAGCAAGGCGAGCTTGAAGCGGTTATTCAAGCGCACGATGGTCACAACATAGACAACGTTTTAGAGCGCGCTGCCGATGCACTACGTTTACCTGAGTGGGATGCTAAAATTGAGCACCTTTCGGGTGGTGAGCGCCGCCGTGTTGCTATATGCCGACTGTTACTTGAAAAACCAGACATGCTTATTCTCGATGAGCCAACTAACCACTTAGACGCTGAGTCGGTTGCCTGGTTAGAGCGCTTCTTACACGATTACGAAGGCACAGTTGTGGCGGTAACGCATGACCGTTACTTCCTAGATAATGTAGCAGGTTGGATTTTAGAGCTTGACCGTGGTGAAGGTATTCCATGGGAAGGTAACTACTCTTCGTGGTTAGAGCAAAAAGATGCGCGCCTACAACAAGAGCAAAAATCTGAAAAAGCACGTCAAAAGTCAATTGCACAAGAGCTTGAATGGGTTCGTTCAAACCCTAAAGGCCGCCAAGCTAAGTCAAAAGCACGTATGGCGCAGTTTACCGAAATGCAGCAGTCTGATTATCAAAAACGTAACGAAACCAACGAAATGTTTATTCCGCCTGGCCCACGTTTAGGGGATCAAGTGCTTGAAATAACTAACTTACGTAAAAGCTTTGGCGACCGTGTATTAATCGACGATTTAAGCTTTAGCATGCCAAAAGGTGCCATTGTGGGCATTATTGGTGCTAACGGCGCGGGTAAATCAACACTGTTTAAAATGATCAGCGGCGAGCAACAGCAAGACAGCGGCAACATCACCATAGGTGAAAGCGTACACATTGCAACGGTTGATCAGTTCCGTGACGGTATGGACGAAAGCAAAACTGTTTTCCAAGAAATATCTGACGGGCAAGACGTACTTAAAATTGGTAATTTTGAGTTCCCAAGCCGTGCTTACGTTAGCCGTTTTAACTTTAAAGGTAACGATCAGCAAAAGTTTGTTAAAGACCTATCGGGTGGTGAGCGTAACCGTTTACACCTTGCTAAGTTATTAAAAGCTGGCGGTAACGTGTTACTACTCGATGAGCCAACTAACGACTTGGACGTTGAAACACTACGTGCACTAGAAAACGCTATTTTAGAGTTTCCTGGTTGTGTAATGTGTATATCGCATGACCGTTGGTTCCTTGACCGTATCGCTACACATATTTTAGATTACCGCGACGAAGGCCAAATTAACTTCTTTGATGGTAACTACACTGAGTACGAAGAGTGGCTTAAAAAGAAGTTAGGTGCTGAGGCAACTCAACCTAAGCGTATTAAGTACAAAAAGATTGGTTAATAGCTAATTTTAAGCTCTAGGCAATAATTAAGCCCTGCATTTATGTAGGGCTTTTGTTTTATAACTATAACTACAAATAGAATTTTATGACCCTAAATCCTCACTTGCCGTTAGTTTATCATCCTAATTACTCGTTTAGCTTTGATCCTAAACATCGCTTTGTAATGAGTAAATTTGCACATTTATACCAGCACGTTAAGCAGTTAGGATTAGTTGGCGATAACTTAGTACAGCCGTTATTAGGTACGCCAGAGGCACTAGAATTAGTACACTGCGAAAACTATATTCACGACCTATATCATAATCAATTAGACGAAAAAGCCATGCGCCGTATTGGTCTACCTTGGTCAAAAGAGCTAATGGCGCGTACCTTTACAGCCCCACAAGGTACACTACAAACCGCTCGCTTAGCCCTTAAACACGGTATGGCATGCCATTTAGCAGGCGGTACACACCACGCGCATACTGATTTTGGCTCAGGCTATTGCATGGTTAACGACTTGGCTTTTACTACGCAAACACTCATTGAGTCGGGTGAGGTTACTAATGTACTTATTTTTGATTTAGACGTACATCAAGGCGATGGCACCGCGGCCATGCTGCAACATCAGCCTTATGCGTATACCTGCTCGATTCATTGCGAAAAAAACTTTCCGTTTCGTAAATCCCCTAGCGATTTAGATATTGGCTTAACTAACAATATGCAAGACGCTGAGTATTTAGGCATAGTTGACGACACTCTGCAATTTTTGCTCAAGGAGCTAAACCCCGATTTAGTGCTGTACGATGCGGGAGTTGATGTGTGGCAACAAGACGGTTTAGGCAAACTCGATATTAGCTGGCAAGGTATAGAGCAGCGCGATCATCTCGTACTTAAACGCTGCCTTGAGCACAACACTCCGGTAGCTACGGTTATTGGCGGCGGTTACGACAGAGATCACCAGCGTTTAGCTCAGCGTCATGGCATTGTAGTTGAGCAAGCAGCACGTTTTTAATAGTTTTAGAGTTTTGGTATAAATACATATTGCAGCGGGCGTTAAAACGAAAAAAGGCTCCTCGAATATCTCAGAGCCTTTGTTAACTTTGGAATTAACTCGGTACTATTAACTCGGTACTATTAACTAGGTGTATTAATTAGGTGTATTAATTAGGTGTATTAACTAGGTATGATTAAATTAACCGCAACTTAAACTTAATTAAGTACGAGTAACTGCGGCGCTATGCTTTGATAATCTACCGCCATAGCAATACTAAGTGCGGTAATATTAATAATTGAAAACGCGAATACTTGACGCGCCCAGCCGCTTATATCTATATTACGACGATAGCCCCGCAGCGCCATTAACAGCCACCAAAAACTAGTAATACAGGCAACCGCCATAAAAGCAGCACCGGTATAACCACTAATAGGTAGCAGCATTACAACCAAGGCATATATGGCAATATAAAGCACAATATGGCGTTTTGCTTTATCAATACCTTGCGCTACAGGTAATACAGGAATACCCGCTGCTTGGTAATCTTTAAAGCGAAAAATAGCAATGGCGTATGAGTGCGGCATTTGCCACAGGCTAAACATTACCAGTAAAATTAATGCCCCCATATCAAACTCCCCAGATACTGCACAGTAACCAACAACTGGTGGCACAGCCCCCGATAAACTGCCAATAAAAGTGCCATAAACTGAGTTACGCTTCATGTAAAGGCTATAAACCCCTACATAAATAAAGTAACCAAAGGCGGCAAAAAATACTGCTGCAGGAGTGGTATAAGCTATTAATAAACCAAAGCCTATAATCCCCAATACCACCCCATGACATAAAGCAGCCATTGCAGACATTTCGCCCGTTACTGTTACCCGGGTGCGAGTACGCGCCATGGCAATATCTATATCTCGGTCAATCACATTATTAATAGCACAACCTGATGCAACCACTAGCGATAAGCCAATTAAGGTAGCAACCATTAGCCATGGGTTTATATCACCGCGGGAGGCTAGTAAAAACCCGCCCGCTACGCTGATTAAGTTACCCATAATAATACCTGGCTTAGTTACTGATAAATAACGACGAAACATCTTTAGCTCCTAATACATCATCATTGCGTTAGATTCGTAAATAATCCAAACAGATAGCCCAACCACCATAACAATAATTAGGGCACTGAATAAAAACGAGAAGGTACTTGCACGGCCATCTTCAGTAATAAAATTAAGGTGTAAAAAGTATTTTAAATGCACCCAAATTTGTACTACGGCTAGAGTAATAATGCTGTAAAGCGTGGTTGCTTTTGAAAAGTCGCCACTCATTACCATATAAAATGGTATAGCGGTTAAAATTACCGACAATACAAAACCAATTAAATAACTTTTAACACTGCCGTGAGATTCATCGTGGTGATGCTCATTTTGCATTTGCTTTAAAGCATGTGTTTCGCTGTGGCTCATTACATTGCTCCCATTAAATAAACTAGGGTGAATACACAAATCCACACAATATCTAAAAAGTGCCAAAACAAGCTTAAGCAGCTCAAACGCGTTATGGTTGCTTTACCTAAGCCACGTTTAGCAACTTCAATCATCATTACACTCATCCAAATTAAACCTGCGGTTACGTGTAAACCATGCAAGCCAACTAATGCAAAAAACGAGGTTAAAAAAGCACTTTTTTGTGGACCATTGCCATGCACAATTAGGTGATTAAATTCGTAAACCTCCATACTAATAAACACCACACCTAAACAAAAAGTAACCGCTAACCATATTAAGGTCAGCGCCTTTTTTTGCCCTTGCGCGGCTATCATTGCAAAACCAAAGGTAATACTACTAATAAGCAGTGCGGCAGTTTCTACTGCTACAAAGTCGAGTTCAAAAATATCTTTACCCGATACGCCGCCAGCGGTGTTCATAAACAACACCGCGTAGGTAGCAAAAAACGAGGCAAACAATAGGCAATCGGTCATTAAGTAAAGCCAAAAACCAAAAGTAGTATTACTAGAGGTATCATGATGCGCGTGAGCATCATGATCCTGTTTGGTATTTACAATTGCAGAGTTTAAAGTTACTGACTCTTGACTAACAGACAAGGTACTCATGCGTTTAGCTCCTTATCAGTGGCTAAAATAGTGGCACTTAAGTTATGTGCTTGTTCAATACGTGCTACTTCGTCGGGCTGCACATAGTAGTCAACATCGCTTGCATAACAACGTTTGATAAATATAGCTATGCCTCCTGCTAAACCTGCCGCAGCTAACCACCAAATATGCCAGATCATGGCAAAACAAAATGCGGTTAAACTAGCAGCCATAAGTACCCCTGCCGAAGTGTTTTTAGGCATATGAATTGGGCTATAGCTTATTTTACCTTGATAAGCTTGGCCTTTTTCTTTCATGTCGGTCCAGGCATCAATATCGTCAACATGCGGTATTTGGGCAAAGTTATAAGCCTGTGGTGGTGACGATGTTGACCACTCAAGCGTGTGACCGTTCCATGGATCGCCGGTAGCATCGTCAAGTGCTTCACGGTCTCTAAAGCTCACATACAATTGAATTACTTGGCAAATAATACCAAACATAATAATGACTGCGCCTACTGCAGCTATGTATAACCAAATATTCCAATCTGGGTTATTGGTGTGATTTAAACGACGGGTCATACCTAAAAAGCCTAATACGTACAGCGGCATAAACGCGACAAAAAAGCCAATAATCCAACACCAAAATGCGCATTTACCCCAGCCTTCATTTAGCTTAAAGCCCATTGCTTTAGGGAACCAAAATGCAAAGCCAGCAAGGTAGCCAAATACCGCGCCACCAATAATAGTATTATGAAAATGCGCGATTAAAAACAAACTGTTATGCAGTACGTAGTCAGCACCAGGTATTGCTAATAGCACTCCGGTCATGCCACCTACGGTAAAGGTAACCATAAAGCCAAGCGTCCACAATACGGGTACGGTTATACGTAAACGACCACGGTAAATAGTAAATAACCAGTTGAACAATTTAACCCCGGTTGGTACGGCAATAACCATGGTCATTACCCCGAAAAACGCATTAACGTTGGCGCTCGAACCCATGGTAAAAAAGTGATGTAACCACACAATAAAGCCTAAAATAGAGATAGCACCACTGGCGTAAATCATCGACTTATAACCAAATAGACGTTTGCTGGTAAAGGTAGAAATTATTTCAGAGAACACACCAAATGCTGGCAGCACTAAAATATAAACCTCTGGATGACCCCACGCCCAAAATAGGTTGATGTACATCATGGCGTTTCCGCCCAGATCATTGGTAAAGAAGTGAAAATCGAGATAACGGTCAAGCGTTAGCATGGCCAATACGGCTGTTAAAATAGGGAATGATGCGGCAATTAAAATATTAGCCCATGTACAGGTCCAAGTAAAAACCGGCATTTTCATTAAGCTCATACCTGGTGCACGCATTTTAAACACGGTAACTAAAAAGTTCACTGCGGTTAATAATGTGCCAAGCCCTGATATTTGCAACGCCCATATATAATAGTCGACCCCCACCCCGGCACTAAAAGTTAGCTCCGAGAGCGGTGGATAAGCCACCCAACCTGTTTTTGCAAACTCACCAAAAATAAGTGACAAATTAATTAAAATAGCGCCACTGGCAGTAAGCCAAAAGCTTAAGTTATTTAAAAATGGAAAAGCGACATCACGTGCGCCAATTTGCAATGGCACTATAATATTCATTAAACCTATCATAAATGGCATGGCCATAAAGATGATCATAATAACGCCGTGTGCGGTAAATATTTGGTCGTAATGTTCTGGTGGCAAATATCCAGGAGCGCCACTGGTAGCAAGTGCTAACTGAGCACGCATCATAATGGCATCAGAAAACCCACGAAATAGCATAATTAACGCTAATAAAATGTACATTACGCCTAAGCGTTTATGATCAACCGAGGTGATCCAGTCGCGCCACAGCACGCCCCATTTTTTATATTTTGTAATAAGCCTGGCAATAATAAGCCCAGCTAATGCAATAACGGCCATGGTTACCATAATAATGGGTTCATGAAACGGAATTGCATCCATTGAAAGTTTACCTAAAAACAACATGGCTATTCCTCGCCTTGGCTGTGAGATGAGTGCGTTGAATGCTCGCCCATTGCAGGGTGCTTTTTATTCATATCGCCGTGTGCGCCCATATATTTCATCACTATGGTATGAAATAAGCCTGCTTCAACGTCGCCGTAATAGGCCACCTGGTTGTTTTCGCTCGCTTTAGCCAGCTCAACATAATTTGCATGAGTAAGGTTATTACCTTGTGCTTTAATATCGCTTACCCATTTGTCAAAACCGGCTTGGGTAGGAGTAGCAATGGCATTAAACTTCATACCGGTAAAACCTGCACCACTGTAATTGGCCGAAAAACCTTTAAAAGTACCCGGTTCATTGGCGATTAAATGCAGCTTGGTTTCCATGCCAGCCATTGAGTATATTTGACTCCCCAATTGCGGAATAAAAAATGAATTCATGGTGCTCTCTGAAGTGATTTTATATTCAACCGGTACATTTGCCGGAAACACTAATTCGTTAACCGTAGCAATGCCTTGCTCAGGGTAAATAAATAACCACTTCCAGTTTAGCGATACCACTTCAACAGTGAGGTGCTTGCCTTTGCCTTCAATTGGTTTATAAGGGTCTAACGCTTGCGTAGACTGCCAAGTAATAACACCTAAAATAACAACAATAACAATAGGAACAGCCCACACAACAGCTTCAATCTTATTAGAATGAGCCCATTTGGGAGCGTAAATTTCATGAGTTTGTGTGTCTCTATATTTCCAAGCGAAATATAAAGTCATCACAATAACGGGGATCACTACCAGTAACATAAGCACAGTAGCTATGATGATTAAGTTTTTCTCATCAATGCCTATCTGCCCTTTTGGATCGAGTATCCCGCCTTTACAGCCTGACAACGCCAGTACTGTACTAGCTAAAGCAATATTACAGAGGTTACGAATTATCAAGGGACTATCCTACAAACCTAAAAGTTCTAAGGTGCTGCTTTAAAATAGCGCTAAGCAACGGTTTATCGGTAAACCCAAGTTAACTAATATCAAATTATAAAAAAATAAGGGGGCTATTCAAAATCTAAAGCTCATGCCAATAAAAACCTAGCAACAAACCCAGCTTTCTAAACGCATTTATATAACGTAATAAAAGTTAACTTGGGTGAGTGGTGGTTGGCTGAAATGTGTTTAAAAAACACTGAGCTACTTTGTTTACAACAGGCTAATTATTTACAGCAAGACAAAATAATTAAACCAATAACAAGGGGTAACCTTACAGACAACCTGTAAAGCTAGGTGGAGCACGACAACCATGTGCGGCTTGCACTGGTTGGCTAACTTTAGCCTCGCTAAAAGCAAAGGCTGCTTTACGGAGGATTATTCCAGCACGACGTGCTGAAAATGTATGAAACAATAACCAACAAAGGCCAATAAGTAACTGGCTAGAAATAATCGGATAAGCCAAAAATTCAGCTATTGTAAGTAATAATGATTCTATAACCGAGTTATCACTTAATAAGGCTTCAAGGCTAAATACATCCTCTACAGCTCCGCTTAGCAGCATTAAGGTATTAAATACAATTAATGTTACAGCCACGCACACGCCTTTTCCTACCTTATTCAAGCGCCCACACAATGCACTCTCGCCAAAGGCAAGTTCCACATTAGTATGCTTACAAGATAGTGCGTTCAAAGACATTAACCTACTTAAATGACTAATAACAAAAATAACTCAATACGCAAATAGTGAAAAATCACATCTGCTGTAAGCCTAAAATCAGCTGCTAAATACAATTAGATCCGGTTAGCACAAATTAGCTAAGTGGCAATTGATTTGCATCAATCAAACTTTCAAAACTTACTGAAAGTTCGAACGTGAGTATAACAAAGCGAGTGTGCGGCACAAGAAAAAATTAATATTTTTTAAAAAGAGTTTTCTTTAAACTCGAGTAACATAATACCCGTGTGCATAACTGTTTGAGTTCGTATAAAAAGCAGATACTAAAAAGCCCCCAATAATTAAATATTGAGGGCTTTTTTACGTATGTTTTAAATAAAAATACGTTACATAATTTGGTTTTCTTTCCAAACTTGCTCTTTTGCCATGCGCTGTTTGCGTTTATCACACGGATCATCGCAATCGCAGGCTTTATCAATACCTACGGCACCTAGGCCACCGCAACTGCCAGCCATAGATTTTTTTTGTACAATCATGCCCACAGCCATCGCTGCCACAATCAAAATAAGTAAAGTAAAAGTGAGAAGAAAAAGTGACATTGCTTAGCCCCTATTGTTCAGCAATAAATTAGGCTCAAACATATTTGAGCAACTGTTATTATATACCTTAGTGATTAAAATATAAACCTAAGCGTTATAAATAAGGCTTAAATGCAGGGCTTGAATATGTTATTAAACCCTCATCTGACTTTCCTATTAAATACACTGGTAAATCATGTTTTTGTGCATAAGCTTGGGCTTTTTTCATACCCATTACAGTTAATGCCGTTGCAAGCCCGTCTGCTGTCATAGCACTTGGGTGCAATACTGTTACCGATACTAAATCGTGACGGCTAGGCATACCGGTTACTGGATCAATTAAGTGGCTGTATGTTTCACCTTCCATTTCATAAAAAATACGGTAATCGCCCGATGTAGCAATGCCATTGGTGCCTGGCGCTAAAACTCTGTGCACTTCGCGCTCACCTGGCTGTGCATCTGGTTGTTCAATGGCTATTTTCCAATCTTGATTATTGGGTTTAACACCGCTTATACGCAGCTCGCCACCAATTTCTACCATATAGTTACTAATATTATGGCTTTCTAATAGTTGCGCTACTTTATCTATGCCATAACCTTTAGCGGTTGCCGAAAACGTCAGCTCTAAGCCATCAACGGTTTTAGCCAAACCTTGCTCGGTTAAGGTAAGTTTATCAACGCCAATATTTGCCAACATTTTTGCTAGGGCTGCATCGCTTGGGCGCTTAGTTGGTTTTTTATTAGGGCCAAAACCCCATAAATCAATGAGCGGCCCCATAGTAACATCGAGAGTTTTAGTTGATTCGCCTAATCGAATTGACTCAGTAACAACCGCTCTAAAGTCTGCACTTATTGGCATTACTTCATTGGCTGGTAAACGGTTAAAAGTGTTTATTTCAGAGTCAGGTATGTACGTTGACATAGACTGATTTATATCGTGTAAAACAGCATCAACTTCCTCTTTAAGCACTACTACGTCGCGCTGAGGCTGCTCATCGTAAAATTTAATATGGTAAGTAGTACCCATTGTTTTACCTTCTAGGTAAAAGCTCTCTGGCTGCGGTTTTTCATTACATCCACTAAGTAAAAAAATCAGCGATATTAAAAACAAGGCCATTATGCCTTGGGGAATACTTACACGATTCATCACAACCCTACTTCCATTAATTTAAGAATAAAACTTTATGAATAAAAAAGCCTCGTAGCATAATATGCTACGAGGCTGATATTTTAACCAAAACTAAGTTGTTTTGATATAGATCTTGTTGATCTTTAAGGATTGAAATAGGTTCAACCCATTTAGCTATTAGCCACCGAAATCATCTAGTAAGATATTCTCGTCTTCAACACCTAAATCTTTAAGCATAGTAATAACTGCCGCGTTCATCATTGGAGGACCACACATGTAGTACTCACAATCTTCAGGGGCTTCGTGATCTTTAAGATAGTTCTCAAATAACACGTTATGGATAAAGCCTGTGTAGCCTTCCCAGTTATCTTCTGCTTGCGGATCTGAAAGCGCGGTGTGCCAAACGAAGTTATCGTTTTCAGCAGCTAGGCCGTCAAAATCTTCAACATAGAACATTTCGCGTCTAGAACGTGCACCATACCAAAAGCTCATCTTACGCTTAGAGTTCAAACGTTTAAGTTGATCAAAGATATGAGAACGCATTGGCGCCATACCAGCACCACCACCAACGAAGATCATTTCTGCGTCAGTATTTTTAGCGAAGAACTCACCAAATGGACCAGAAATAGTTACTTTATCGCCTTTAGTTAGTGACCAAATGTACGAAGACATTTTACCACATGGCAGGCTTAGGTTTCTTGGCGGTGGAGCAGCAATACGCACGTTAAGCATAATGATGCCTTCTTCTTCTGGGTAGTTAGCCATTGAGTAAGCACGAATTGTTTCTTCGTCTACTTTTGACTCCAGGTCGAAGAAACCAAAATGGTTCCAATCACCACGATATTCTTCTGGAACATCGAAATCAGCATATTTAACATGATGAGGTGGCGCTTCGATTTGGATGTAACCACCCGCACGGAACGGCACTGACTCGCCATCTGGAATTTGTAGTACAAGTTCTTTAATGAACGTTGCTTTGTTATCGTTAGAGATAACTTCACAATCCCATTTTTTAACACCGAAAATTGACTCTTCAAGCTCAATTTCCATGTCATTTTTAACATTTACCTGACACGCTAAACGACAGCCTTCACGGGCTTCACCTTTAGAAATGTGATCAAGTTCAGTTGGCAGAATATCGCCGCCACCTTCTTTAATGTGTACACGACACTGACCACAAGAGCCACCGCCACCACATGCAGAAGATACGAAAATACCTGACTCAGATAGCGCGCCTAATAGCTTGCTACCTGCTGATGTTTTAATGGCTTTGTCTGGGTCGCCATTAATCCCAATGATGATATCGCCACTTGCAACTAACTGAGATTTAGCACCAATGATCACTAAAACTAGTAGTACAACGATAGCGATGAAAACACCAACTCCTAAGAAAATATCAGTATAACCCATGATTTATCCTCGCTACCTTTACAGTGAAATACCAGAGAATGACATAAAGCCAAGAGCCATTAAGCCAACAGTAATAAAGGTAATACCTAAACCACGTAAGCCATCTGGAACGTCTGAATATTTCATTTTCTCACGGATACCTGCAAGTAATGTAATTGCAAGTGCCCAACCAACACCAGCGCCAATACCATAAACCACAGACTCGCCGAAGTTATAGTTACGCTCAACCATGAAAGATACCGCACCAAAAATTGCACAGTTAACTGTGATTAGTGGTAAGAAGATACCTAACGCGTTGTAAAGTGCTGGGAAGAACTTATCTAATGCCATTTCCAAAATTTGCACAAGTGCTGCAATAACACCAATGAAAGTTAAGAAACGTAAAAAGCTAAGATCTGCATCTGGGTAACCAAGCCACGTAAGTGAACCCGGTGCTAACACTGCATGGTAAACTAAGTTGTTAACTGGTACCGAAATACCTAATACAACAATAACCGCTACACCTAGGCCAATTGATGTGGTTACTTTTTTAGATACTGCTAAAAAAGTACACATGCCTAAGAAGAATGATAACGCTAAGTTTTCAATAAAAACGGCTTTTACAAATAAACTAATATAATGTTCCACTGTGTGCCCCTTACGCTTTAGCTTCTACTTGGTCTTTCTTATAAGTACGTAGTACCCATATGAATAAACCAATGATGAAGAATGCACTCGGTGGTAATATCAATAGACCCATAGGTTGATACCAACCACCATTTTGTACTAATGGGATAATATCAACACCGAATAGTGAACCCTTACCAAATAGTTCACGAATGAAACCAACGGTAAGTAGTACTACTGAATAACCTAAACCGTTACCAATACCGTCAAGAAACGACATAAGTGGCGGTGACTTCATTGCGTATGCTTCAGCACGACCCATTACAATACAGTTAGTAATAATTAGACCGATAAATACCGAAAGCTCTTTTGCCGTAGCGTAAGAAAATGCTTGTAGTACTTGGTCAACAACAATTACCAAAGATGCAATAATCGTCATTTGTACAATAATACGTACTGACGATGGGATCTGGTTACGAATAGTCGAGATAAAGAAGCTAGAAAACGCGGTTACCAAGGTCAAAGCAATTGACATGATTAATGCGTTTTTTAAGCTAGATGTTACCGCTAGCGCAG
The DNA here is from genome assembly GCF_017653575.1 of Pseudoalteromonas sp. K222D. Classification (NCBI taxonomy): domain Bacteria; kingdom Pseudomonadati; phylum Pseudomonadota; class Gammaproteobacteria; order Alteromonadales; family Pseudoalteromonadaceae; genus Pseudoalteromonas; species Pseudoalteromonas sp. K222D. The sequence goes on along the minus strand of NZ_JAGGDL010000009.1, from coordinate 93,586 downwards.
AACAAATACCAAGTACTTGTAGTGCAATTGGGTTGTTAGCTAAAACCGGGCCAAATAGAACCGCTTTCATTTCTTTAGTATCAGCCATTATTTCAATGCTCCTTTACGTACTTCCGCAAGGAATGGACCAAAGCCATTGTCACCAGTCCAAAAGTCAACTGTATTATCAACACCGTTAGACGTTAAAGTTGCACCCGATAGACCATCAATTTGATGCTCATTGCTAGCGCCACTTTTTACAACATCGATAGGTAATTCTTTACCTTCCCATTTTGCAGTCCACTGTGGATTTTGGATTTCGCCACCTAAACCAGGTGTTTCACCATGCTTATAAAAGATAATGTTTTTGATTGTTTCGCCATCGTTTTCAAGCGAAAGGAAACCATACATTAAGCCCCATAAACCGTAACCTTGAATAGGAACAATAATAGTGTCAACTGACCCATTATCTGCTCTAGAGATGTATACAGGTGCCTCTGTCGTTACGCGCTGAATGCCCGCAATGTCAGTAATGCCTTTTTCAGCAAGCGCAAAGCTTAGCTTAGGGTCAAATTTGCTTTTTTCAAAGTCAAATGCATTAACCTTAGCCTGAACTTCTTCACTTGAGTCGCTTGCAAAAGACTCACCCGTTTTCATATTAACTAAGCGTACTTCGATTTTGTTGTTGAATGTTTCAGAAACATTTTCAACTTTTCCGATTCCCGCTGCAACTAAGATATTACTTTGAATATCTTTCGCTTTATTAGCTTGCTGTAAAGGACGAAGCTGTACAGCAGCAAACGATACGATAATTGCACACACTAAACATAGCGCAACAACTACTGCTAACGTTTTACCGATTGATTCGTTATTACTAGACATTACGTGCCAACCTCCGTTTGATATTAGCTTGCACTACAAAGTGATCGAACAGTGGAGCAAATAAGTTAGCAAATAAGATTGCTAGCATCATACCTTCTGGGAAAGCAGGGTTCACAACACGGATCATAACAACCATAAAACCAATAAGCGCGCCATAAGCTAACTTACCTTTATCGGTAAATGCAGCAGACACAGGGTCGGTAGCCATAAAGAACATACCAAACGCAAAACCACCTAGTACAAAGTGCCAATGCCAAGGCATAGCAAATACTGGGTTAGTCTCAGAGCCAACTGTATTTAGCAGTAATGCAGTGATTACCATACCGAAAAATACACCTAGCACTATACGCCAAGAAGCGATACGCACGTAAATAAGGAACAAGCCACCCACTAATAATGCAAGTGTTGATGTTTCGCCTACAGAACCTTGAATGAAACCGTAAAACGCATTCCACCATAACTCCATGTTTGAAAAATCAAGTGTGCCAACAAACGCTTGACCAAGCATAGTCGCACCAGAGAACGAATCCACTGCTGTCCATACTGTGTCACCTGAAATTTGTGCCGGGTATGCGAAGAATAAAAACGCACGACCAGCTAACGCAGGGTTTAAGAAGTTACGACCTGTACCACCAAAGATTTCTTTAGCAATTACAACACCAAATGTAATACCAAGCGCAACTTGCCATAAAGGAATAGTTGCTGGCAAAATAAGTGCAAATAACACTGATGTTACGAAGAAACCTTCGTTAATTTCGTGTTTACGCACTGAAGCAAATATAACTTCCCAAAAACCACCTACAGCAAAAGTAACTGCATAAATTGGTAGGAAGAAACACGCTCCATAGAACATTTTAGCGCCCCAGCCTGCATCAGCGGTTAATTGACCGCCTAACAGTTGAAACAAATCAACTTGCCATATATTAGCTAGTTCAAAACCTTGTGCTAAAGCACCAGCGGCCTGATGACCAATATTGAACATACCAAAAAACATAGCAGGGAACGTTGCCATCCACACTAAAATCATCATGCGTTTTAGGTCGATGTTGTCACGAACGTGTGTCGCGCCTTTATTTACGTAGCCTGGTGTATAAAAAATAGTTGCTGCTGCTTCATACAGAGCATAAAACTTTTCATATTTACCACCGGCTTCAAAATTCGGCTCGATATCTTCAAGATATTTTTTTAAACCCATCTCTCTAGCCTTCCTTCTCGATCGTAGTTAAGCAATCGCGTAGGGCTGCGCCATACTCGTATTTGCCCGGACAAACGAAGGTACATAACGCTAAATCTTCTTCATCTAGTTCAAGCGCGCCTAATGACATTGCACTGTCTACATCGCGTGACAATAGGTCGCGTAATAATAGAGTTGGCAAAATATCTAACGGCATTACACGCTCATAGCTACCAATTGGTACCATGGCACGTTTTGAACCACCTGTTGACGTTGTCATTTTAAATAAACGACTCGGTGCAAGGTGAGAAATAAAGGTACGCGTTACGGAAAATTTATCACTACCTGGTGCAATCCAACCAAACAATTCTTTTTCGCGACCTTCAAGTAAAACAGATACTTGAACGTGGTAACGACCTAAGAATGCATGAACACCGTTTGAAATAGAACCTGACAATACTGAACCAGAAATAACACGGTTATCACCGTCTTCTAATTCGCCAGCAACTAAATCATCCAATGAAGCACCTAATTGTGTTTTCACTAAACGAGGGTTTTTAACGCGAGGACCTGCAAGAGAAATTACACGATCAGTGTAAATTTCACCGGTAAGGAATAAGTGACCAAAGGCGATAACGTCTTGGTAACCAATATGCCAAACCTGCTTGCTAATAGATACTGCATCAAGATGATGGATATGTGTGCCAACAAGGCCAGCCGGATGCACACCACCAAACTCATGTACTTCTACTTGAGCTATAGATGAGCTAGGAACTTGGCTACCTGCTTGTTTACAAACAAATACTTTACCGTCGGTTAAACGCGACACAACAGCTAAACCTGCTTCGAATGCTTGCACATTTTCAGCAATAATTACCGCAGGATCTGCAGCAAGTGGATTAGTGTCGATTGCGGTCACAAAAATAGAGCTAGGATTTGCATCCACTGCCGCTACTTTACTGAATGGGCGAGCACGAAGTGCTGTCCACTGACCAGACTGTATAAGTACTTCTTTGGCTTTTTCACGATCTAAGCTCGAAAGCTCGGCATCAGAAAAAGTACCAAAGGTGATTTGCTCACTGCCGTTAACTTCAATAACAACAGATTGCAGTACACGTTTAGCACCACGATTAATTTCTTTTACTGTGCCAGAAGCTGGAGCAGTAAATAATACACCTGGGTTCTTTTTATCTTCAAAAAGTACCTGGCCTTTTTTCACTTGGTCATCCACACGAACATGCATGGTTGGACGCATACCGATAAATTCTTCACCTAGCACAGCTACACGTTTGACGGTAGAACCATCATGAATAACTTGCTGAGGAGCGCCCTCTATGGGTAAGTCCAGACCTTTTTTTATATTGATCATACGCACTTGCACTACATTAACGGAAAGAAACTGAAAAATCGTATCAACCACGTCGCCATATTAACTATAACAAGTTGTGTAAAACTAACTTGCTATAAATACTAAACAAGCAACGCAGTAAAACTCCTCACATATTGCTATGATTTTAACATCATTGTGCAACACTATGCGAGTGTATTTATAAAAATTATACCAGAGAAAGACTTATTTACGCTTGATGTAGCTATTTAATAAAATTCAAGCTAGACCAAAGTTGTACGTTTACTAAGAAACATTATTTTTATAAAAAAATCAGTAATAAAAAAGTCGCACTAGGCGACTTTTCAAACTGTTTTGTACAATTGATTAGTCAATCATATTCGCAATAGGCTGAACAGGGTCAACCTCTTGCTCATAATCAACGCCTTGTATACCAAAACCAAACAAGCGTAAAAACTCATTATGATAACCAGCATAATCGGTTAGTTCATCAATGCTACTAGTATCTACTTTATCCCAAATAGCTTGAATACGTGCTTGTACGTCATCTTCTAGCTCTTTATAGTTTTGGAATAAATGACCGCCTTCGTCAAAACGTGGCGTGTCGCCGTATAAGTTTTCGCTAAATAACGCCTGTATTTGCTCAATAGTACCTTCGTAGGTGCCATCGGCTTTCATTACTTTAAATAAAGCAGAAATATACAAAGGCATAATAGGAATAGCCGAGCTAGCTTGTGTTACTACCGCATTAAGTGACGATACATACGCTTCGCCATTTAAATCACTAGTCGAAGCTTTAATAGCAGCCGTTGCACGATCCAAATCTTCTTTTGCTTTACCAATCGTTGCATGCCCGTATATTGGCCATGTTAGCTCTTTACCTATGTAGGTATAAGCAGTGGTTTTGAAGTTATCGGCTAGCACATCGGCTTGTTTTAGTGCATCAATCCACATTTCCCAATCTTCACCGCCCATTACTTTAATAGTATTGTCGATATCATCTTGGTTTGCCGCTTCAACGGTTATTTCATCAATTTCACGCTTTGAGGTATTCAGATTTTTAGTCGTAACTGCATTACCAATTGGCTTAAGCGTAGATGAGAACACTTCACCGGTATTAGGATCGGTACGACGCGGAGACGCTAAGCTGTAAATAATTAAATCTACTTTGCCTAAATCGGCTTTAATAGTATCAATTGCTTTTTGCTTAATTTCGTTTGAGAACGCATCGCCATTAATATTTTTTGACCAAAGGCCTGCTTCGTCTGCAGCATTTTGAAATGCAGCTGTATTGTACCAACCTGCAGAACCCGTTTTGCGCTCAGTGCCTTCTTTTTCAAAGAAAATACCTAATGTTTTAGCACCGCCACCAAACGCCGCAGTAATACGCGATGCAAGGCCATAGCCTGTAGAGGCACCAATAACTAATACATTTTTAGGCGCATTTTTTAATGCACCTTGTTGCTTTACATAATTAATTTGTTCTTGAACATGTTCGCTACAGCCCACTGGGTGGGCATTGGTGCAGATAAATCCACGAATTTTAGGCTTAATGACCATTGATCATCCTATATCTTTACAATAAAAATTAGCGCTAGTTTAAAGGCTAATACTAAAAACACTGATCTGATCAGTTAATCTTGAGTGTAAACATCAATCAAATCGCTATTAATTGTTTAAGCTGACTTAGAGCCACCCATACAATTGGGTGAATCAGGCGCTTCACCATTATGTTCAGCAAACTCATCTGGCGTATAAGTATGAATAGCCAGTGCATGAATATGATTGGCTAATTCATCTTTTAAAATTTCATTAATTTCGCGATGGCGCTGTAATAAGCGCTTACCAGCAAACTCTTCGCTAACCACTATCACTTTAAAATGCGAGTCGCTGCCAGCACTGTGCATATGGCTTTCGTTAATTACATTTAAATGCTTACAGGCAATTGCATCGCTGATTTTTTGTTGAATTTGTTGCTGCATGACATAAACCATTATTGTTACTTATTTATAAGCCCACTATAGCAACTTGCTAAGCCTAATGGCTAACGCTTTATCAAGCGAAAGGTTAAACTTATTCGCGGATGAGCCAAGGTAGTTTGCTTAGCAATAGCGTGTTGATAGTCGCGCTGACTATTGCCACTCATAATTAAACAGCTGCCGCTACGGAGCTTTAAATTAGTAACTTTATTGCTAGCTTTGTGTTTTAGTTTTAATACTCGCTCAGCCCCAAGCGATATACAAACGATAGTAGGTTGATGGCCAAGCTCTGCTTCATCGTCGCTATGCCACCCCATAGTATCGTTACCATCGCGGTAATAATTTACTAATAGTGAATTTAATGGCTGGTTTAAATGCCGCTCTAAACGTTTGCGCATCGCCAGTAAAACATCAGGCCAAGGCTCTACTATTAACTTACTGTGAGAATAACCATACTCAATATTGTTTTCACTGATAAAACACTGCAGCCGAGGAATTGGCCCCGTTTTATTGTAAACCGTAACATTAGGCTGCTGCCAACACAGGTTTTGCTGTAAATAGTAGAACAAATCGAGGCTTTTTTGTGCACTAAGCGCCCTACTTTGATAAGAAAAGCCATTTGGTAACAGTTGGGGGTTGGCGTTTGGCCGTTGCATGTTAGAATTTACCTATCATTTGATTACTGATCACTAAACTATTATGACCATGCAAGCACAGCTCGGCGATAAAACCTTTACTCTTGAACGCTTTCCTTTGGATCAAAAAAACCGCAGCTTACAAGCTTGGGATTCAGCCGACGAATATTTAATCGACTATGTTAGCGAACATCATCCTGATTGTCGCTCTTTGCTGATTTTAAATGATAGTTTTGGCGCGCTTTCTTGTTATTTTAGCCACAAGCAATTAACTGTTTGTTCAGTAAACGACTCTTATATTAGCCACCAAGCAGCAGCTTATAACTTAGCAGAGAATAAAATATCTGCTATTACCTTTAGCCAGCTCGATAGTTTATCGGCTTTACCTGAACAAGTTGATTTGGTACTTATTAAAGTACCACGCACATTAGGCTTTTTACAGTATCAACTGTCTGAGCTTAGCGAAGTGCTTGCACCCGGAACGCCTGTTATTGCCGCGGCAAAAACAAAAGATGTGCATAATTCAACAATTAAAGCGTTTGAGCAGTTTATTGGCGAAACAAAAACAAGTTTAGCGGTTAAAAAGTCACGCTTAATTATAAGCCACGCACAAGGTGGGTATAAAGCCGCTGATTTTCCGGTAAATTGGCCACTTGAAGGCACTGACTTTACTATTAGTAACCATGCAAATGTGTTTTCGCGTGATTCATTAGATATTGGCGCACGGTTCTTTTTTAACTACTTACCAGAAACCAATAAAGCTAAAAGCATTATTGATTTAGGCTGTGGTAATGGCGTGGTGGGTTTAATGGCATTATCGCGTTGCCCAAATGCAAATATTACTTTTGTTGATGAGTCGTATATGGCCGTTGAATCGGCACGCTTGAATGTAGAGCTCAATATGGAAGCTAAATATGAGCAATGTTCATTTGTTGAAAATGACTGTTTATCGGGATTTGAGCGCGACAGTGTTGATATGGTGCTATGTAACCCGCCATTTCATCAAGCTCAAGCGGTTACCGACCACATTGCATGGCAAATGTTTAAAGAAGCAAAAGATACTTTAAAAGAAGGTGGCGAATTGCGTATTATTGGTAACCGTCATTTAGATTACCACGACAAACTAAACCGTATGTTTGGTAACTGCAAGCTACTAGGTTCTAACAAAAAGTTTGTTGTACTTAGTGCCACAAAAAATACCGGAATGTTATAAATGCAAATTATAAAATACCTTTTACCTTGGTTGGTGTTTTTGGCACTGCCTGCATGTAGTAATCAGCCAAATCAGATAATACTTAATCCTGTTTATAAAAATGGGCAAATAAGTTCAATCAACAACAGCTTAAGTACCAGTGTAATTGATTTAAGAGGCGATACTGCCACCTTAAAACTTATAGAGTCTGACAAAACTAAAACTTTTGCCAGCCATGGTATTACAGCCTCAGTAAAAAGTGCGCTCGACAGCGCCCTAAGTCGTAACGGTGCCAGCATTTCTAACTTAGCCACGGTGCGCTTTGAAGTAGATATTCATGCTTTGCAAGCAGTTGTTACCGAAAAACTAATGAGCCACACCAGCGCGGCTTCTATAGAGTTTGGCGTGCGTGTTATTCGCGCTACCAGTAACTTTAGCAAAGTATACCGAGGCAATGCTAATTTAGCAGGGCCACTGGGGCACGACAGAGCAAAAATAGAAGGTCAGCTTAATAAGTTGACTGAGCAAATTATTACCCGCATTGTATCTGACCCTGAATTAATAGAATTTTTAGAAGGTTAACAATGAAACGACTTTTTTTAATCTGCTTAAGCCTATTCTTTAGTACCACTACGCTTGCTGCTCAAGAAGGCCGTTTTGTACAAAAAGATAATATTTTTCCGCGTGTTGAAATAGTCACTTCACTGGGTAGCATAGTGATTGAGCTTGACCGCTCTAAAGCCCCCATTACTGCAAATAACTTTTTAACCTACGTAATGGATAAAAGCTATCAAGGCAGTGTGTTTCATCGTATTGAGCGTGATGTAGAAAACGACCGTGACTTTGTTATTCAAGGTGGCGGCTACGATAAAGACTACGATGGACTACACGAAAACGATCCTATTTTTAACGAAAGCGGTAATGGCTTAAAAAACGATATGTATAGCATAGCTATGGCGTATCAAGACCGTCAACCTCATTCAGGAACGCGCCAATTCTTTTTTAATATGGACGATAACGACCATTTAAACCCTGGCAGAGAATGGGGGTTTGCGGTATTTGGCAATGTAATGGACGGCTACGACACGCTAGATAAAATTATGGCGGTAAAAACCGGATTTAACGAAAAAATTGGCTACGACTTTGTACCCAAAGAGCCTGTAGTCATTTTAAATATTAAATTACTTGAACAAGTTCCCCTGTAACTATTAAAAGAGCAGCCTAGCTGCTCTGTGTTAAAGCCAATGAAGGCCCTATGAGCAAAACACTCTCTATTCGCGAATATTTTTCTTATTTTAAAGACAAACGCCTTATCAATATTTTTATATTTGGTATGAGTAGTGGTTTTCCATGGGTGCTGATTGGCTCTGTAATGTCGGCATGGCTAAAAGACGAAGGCTTAAGCCGCAGTATGATTGGCTTATTTGGCATTGTGTTTGGCGCTTACAGCATTAACTTTTTATGGTCGCCGTTAATTGATCGTACCAAACTACCCTTTTTATACAAATGGTTAGGCCAACGCCGAAGCTGGATACTGTTTTGCCAAAGCTTTATTTTACTTGGCACACTGCTATTAGCTGGGCTTGATTTAAAAGCCAATTTAGCGCTCGTCGCCGCACTTTGTTTATTAATAGCCATAGCCTCTGCCACTCAAGATATTGCTATTGACGCTTTTAGAATAGACGCCCTTGGCGAAAATGAATCTCATAAAGCGACCGCCGCCGCCGCCATGGCAACCTCGGGTTGGTGGTCGGGTTATGCGCTACTTGGGGCCATTCCGTTTTATATGGCCGATATACCTTCGATAGATTGGCCGCAAGTATATTACTTTTTATCCGCCATAATGCTGCTACTAATGAGCTGTGTATTTTGGGCAAAAGAACCTGAATCAAACCGCGAAGCAGTGCACGCTGAGCTTGAGCGGATATACCTTGAAAAACTTGCCGCCAGCAAGCAAACACCATTAACTAAAACACTCGCTTGGCTTGCAGTTACTGTGGTTGATCCGTTTAAAACCTTTTTTGCTAAAAATGGCGTTAAAACCGCGTTGGCACTGCTTGCATTTATTTTCTTATTTAAAATTGGTGAAGCGTTTTTAGCTCGCATGTCGATTGTATTTTATAAAGAGGTTGGCTTTAGTAATACCCAAATAGCCAATTACTCTAAGCTAGGCACCGGATTAATTACCATCGTATTTGCCTTTTTAGGCAGTATTTTTAATCATAAATACGGCATTGTTAAAGGCTTATTTATTAGTGGTGTGGCAATGGCGGCATCTAATTTAATGTTTTCTTGGATTGCACTTGCCGGCCCACAAGAGCATTTATACGCCATGGCTATTGTGGTTGATGGTTTTACTCAGGCATGGTCGCTAGTAGCTATGGTGGCATTTATATCTATGCTATGCGATAGAGCATTTAGTGCAACACATTATGCGTTACTTGCGTCGCTGGGTAATTTAGGGCGTACTTTACTGTCGAGTTACAGTGGGGTAGTAATAGATGATTGGCTGGCGGGTAACTGGTCGCTATTTTTTATTCTTACTGCATTAATGGTGTTGCCATCGTTGATATTTTTATACTTAATTCGTCATAAACTGTATCAGCTAGAGCGTAATTATCACCAAAATACTTAAACTAAATACTTAAACTAAATACTTAAAATAAATTATTTACTTGGCATATTTAAAGGTGCATTAAAATATGCCAAGTAACTTGCGGCTATTAATCAACTTTAAGTAAGTTTAATGCCTCATGCGGATCAACTTCGAGTGCATTACAGTAGCGCACAAATTCAATTACATCTAAGCGGCGCTCTTGGTTTTCAATTTTGCCAATAAACGAATGTGGTGTACCCAATAACTGCGCTAAACTGCGCATTGTATGCCCTTTGTCATGACGTTTACTTTTAAGCCATTTGGTCAGTTTTGCATTTTCTTCTGATGAAACTGTTTTACCCATCATGTACATCTCCTACTTAATGCGGTGTAAATACTAATTGATGCAATTTATTAATAACGCTCAGTGATTACACTACACAACAGCCTAATTGGGCATTGATTGCAACTCAGCTTTACTAATTACTAATTACTCATTGTGAGCTAAAAAACGCTATAAATAATAATTACTTATTGTGGTGGTGAATGAAATTTTGCCCGTCTCATTCTTATATATTGTATACTATTAACTCATTGGTAAAATGGCTAATTACATTCGGCACAGGTTAAATAATGAATATATATTTACCAAGCCTGAATAGATAGCTTAAACCATTAATAAATATTTGTAACAATTTTGTTCCATTTTAGTGTTACATGTTTATGCTTAATCAATAACGAGCACCCTAAAAGGCTAAATAATGTTCAGGCTACTTTTTTTACTTCCTATTATACTGTGCTTAGGCTGGTGTTTTTTTCTTCGCCACCATGGTGTGCCTATTAAAAAAGGCAAAAGAGGCTTTGTATATATACTCGCGTTTTCTACTTTTGTACTTGGCTTTTTTATATTAATGATGCAAATAACCGAATTCACTCCTAGCGAATTTTAGGCATTAAAAAAGCCGCAAAAGCGGCTTTAATATTTTATTGTTTACCCAGGGTTTGTTGACCTTTGCGGGTTAATATTTGTTCCAACTAGGGGCAATTTAATCGCGGCGCTAGGTTTGTAACCTAGTGGGCTAAGTAAAAACCGAGCAACAAAGAGTTAATTGCCCCTAGGCAGAACCCTTCGGGCAGCGCCTGTTTGGCATTGATGCTACGTTATCGCCTATTTATGGGGAATAACCACACCACATAGGCTCTGCCTTGCCTAAACACCAAACAGACTGCTGCAAATTTAACCTTAAAAGATCAACAGACCCTTGTTAAATAGTAAAGCTTGAACCACAACCACAAGTTGTAGTTGCATGAGGATTAGTTACAAAAAAGCGTGCGCCTTCTAATCCTTCAGTGTAATCAACTTCACCGTCTACTAAATATTGTAAACTCATCGGATCAACCACCAGCATCACGCCATTTTTGACGATTTCTAAATCACCTGGATTGGCCTTTTCATCAAAGGTAAAACCGTACTGAAAACCAGAACAACCACCACCCGTTACATATACGCGTAATTTAAGTTCTGGATTTTCTTCTTCATCGATTAACTGTTTAACACGATCGGCTGCCGCGTCAGTGAACTTAATTGGTAATTCTTCAGACATTTTAAAACCCTCAATATCGTAATGCCGTGATTATCTAATACCCGAGTGTTTTAATCAAGTATAGTAAGATAAAGGTTGCAGGCACTCGCTGCTGTTAGTAGCAAACTAAACCTAAATATTGAGTCCAGCATCGCTTATTTGCGTATTTTAACGTTAACTTTTCTATAAATGTAATTATTTTACAAAATCACAACGACTTAGCGAGTGGCTTTTGCTAAAATGACCGCTGAAAAATGCTGCGGGGAAATAAAGCATGTGGCTTGAGCAACTCAGGCGTCGATTAGCCAAACCTAAAACATCCGTACAATTATGCTTATTAGGCGTAAGTGCCGGATTAATAGCTGCATTTTTTATTATTTTATTTCGCTTAACGATTCTTTTTTTTCAAAGTATATTTTTAGAAACTCCCGACGACTTTACCACCCTCCCCACTTTAGAACGCGTATTAATGCCCCTTATTGCGGCACTCTTAATTGCGCTTTTTGCGGCTTTTACTGGCTTTAAACATTATCGCTTGGGTATTCCGTTTGTAATTCATCGTATTAAACGCCATTACGGGCAAATGCCACTGTATAACACCCTAAACCAATTTGTTGGTGGTGCATTGGCCCTGATCAGCGGCTTTTCGGTGGGGCGCGAAGGACCTTCGGTGCATTTAGGTGCAACTGGGGCAAGTATCTTAGCAACTAAACTGCACTTACCTCATAATGCCATGCGTACCCTTAGTGGCTGTGGCATTGCAGCTGGTATTGCCGCCTCGTTTAACACGCCGTTAGCAGCGGTTATTTTTGTAATGGAAGTAGTACTTCGAGAATACAAAGTACATATATTTGTGCCAATTATGCTTGCAGCTGTTACTGGCGCTTTAGCAACCCAATTTGTATTTGGCGAAGGCTCAGAGTTAGCACTTATAAGCATTGCTCCGTTAAGTGGCTGGCATTACCCGTACTTAATACTGTGTGGCATGGCGCTGGGCGCAATAGCCTATAGTTTTAATCAAAACTTAATGTTAATTATTAAAACGTTTAAACCACTTAGCATGTTTCCTCGCTTACTTATTGCTGGCTGTATTGCCAGCTTAATTGCGTATACCGTCCCCCAAGCTATGGGTTCGGGTATGAGTGCGATTACTATTGCGGTTGAATCCCCTGAAGACATGCAATTATTAACTACTATTTTAATTGCTAAATTACTCGCCACATTATTTGCGATAGGTTTGGGTATTCCCGGTGGTTTAATTGGACCGGTTATAGGGCTGGGGGTTTTAATTGGTACTTTAATGGCCTTTTTTGCCCAGTTTATTAGCCCAGGTACAGATATAGCAGGCACTTATGGTGTACTTGGCATGGCAGGATTATTAGCAGCAACGCTGCATGCACCGCTTGCGGCTTTAACCACAGTGATGGAGCTCACTTCGTCTCCAGAAATAATAGTGCCTGCAATGATAGTTATTACCACCGCTTATGTTACCGCGCTGCAAGTGTTTGGTAATCGCTCGATATTTTTACAACAGCTGGATTTTCAAGAGTTACCTTACCAGGTATCTCCCGCTACTGAGGCACTACAAAAAGTAGGGGTAATGGATGAAATGGATGAAGACTTTAAGTTGCTTTACTCCGACGATAAACAGCAAATAAAAAACACCCTTGATGCGATGGACAGCCAAACCCCATTAATTGTATTCGATGAAGAAAATGGTTACCGATTGGCTGAATATGACTTGAGCTTAATGTCGGATCAAGCAACTAACCTTAGCTATATTAGCTTGGCCGGTATTAGCAGCCAAGCCACTTTAGCTGATGCCTTTGAGCTATTAAATGATAAGCGCAGTGGCGCATTGTATGTATATAACTTATTAGATAATCAACAAATTATGGGATTATTACGTTGGGATCAAATCCATCATATTTTAACCATTCGTAACAGCTTACTTTAATTAAAATGAGGGTAATATGAGCGCATTATTAATTTACAAAACCTTGCATATATTTTTTATGATTGCCTGGTTTGCCGGTATTTTTTACTTACCACGGTTATTTGTGTACCACGCTATGAGCGAAGAAAGGGCATGCAACTCTATGCTTAAAGTAATGGAACGTAGGCTGCTTTTTTTTGTCACTCCGTTTGCCGTGTTAACCGCGGTATTTGGTGTACTCACTATAGTTGAATATGGCCGCGATTGGTTTAAGTACAGCATGTGGTTGCATTATAAACTAGTGCTAGTAATTATTTTATACCTATACCATGGTTACTGTTTTAAGCTTTTAGCTGATTTTAAACATGACCGTAACACTAAAAGTGACCGTTTTTATCGTATTTTTAATGAGTTACCCGTTATAGCACTATTAATAATAGTGGCACTGGCGGTAATAAAACCCAGTTTATAATAAAATGTTTCTAGGTAATTTACTCTGCCAACTAGCTAAGTAACTTTGCTATAATATGCGCGATTGCGTGCTCCTTTAAGGATTATCGCGCCTTTTTGAATAAGTAGGAATAACCCCATGTTAAGTTTCCAAGGTGAAAATATACTCTCAGTTAATCAACTCGACAGAGACTGTATTGAACGTATATTTGCAGTAGCTAAAAAAATGGAACCCTACGCTAAAAAACAAAAGCGTACTAACGTGCTAGAAGGTGCCATTTTAGCCAACTTATTTTTTGAACCTAGCACACGCACACGCGTAAGCTTTGGCACCGCTTTTAACTTACTCGGCGGACTCGTTCGCGAAACAACCGGCATGCAAAGCTCAGCGCTCGCTAAAGGCGAGTCGCTTTACGACACCGCCCGTGTTATTTCGGCGTATGCCGATGCTGTCGCTATGCGCCACCCCGATGCAGGTTCGGTAAGTGAATTTGCAACAGGCTGCTCAATCCCTGTGATTAATGGTGGCGATGGCCCTAACGAGCACCCCACTCAAGCACTGCTCGATTTATTAACCATTGAGCGTGAGCTTAACCGTTTTGAGCAAAACATAGATGGTATGCACATTGCACTAGTAGGCGATTTAAAATATGGTCGCACTGTGCACTCTTTATCAAAACTATTATGCCACTATAAAAACGTGAAATTTTCGATGGTTGCACCCGATGGTCTACAAATGCCTAGCTATATATTAGATGCAGTAGATAATGCAGGTCATAAAATTGAATTGGTAAACAAAATGGAAGGTAACTTAGCCGCCGACATAGTTTATCAAACGCGTATTCAAGAAGAGCGCTTTCCTTCGCAAGAAGAAGCCAACAAATACCGTGGTGGGTTTAGAATTAGTCAATCAATTTACACTGCACATTGCAAACCTAATTCAGTGTTAATGCACCCGCTACCACGCGATAGTCGCCTAGAAGCCAACGAGCTAGATAACGACTTAAACGCAAATGACAATTTAGCTATATTTCGCCAAGTACAAAATGGCGTATTAATTCGTATGGCACTGTTTGCTTTAACCCTCGGCGTAGAAAACAAAGTCGAGCAGTATGAAGTAGACGTACCTTGGTTTAGCCGCAAACGCGATAGCTAAACCCACTTTTTTTGTGACAAAACAATAGGATTTTTCATGACAATTAGCCAAGACTTATTTGCACGCGCTCAAGCTTCTATTCCTGGTGGCGTAAATTCACCAGTACGTGCTTTTAATGGTGTAGGCGGCACACCGCTATTTATCACTAAAGCTGAGGGTGCGTTTACATTTGACGCCGATGGTAATCGCTATATCGATTATGTTGGCTCTTGGGGGCCTATGATCATGGGCCATAACCACCCTGCAATTAAACAAGCAGTACACGACGCGGTAGAAAACGGCCTAAGTTATGGCGCGCCTACCGAAGCCGAAATTTTAATGGCTGAAAAAGTAAAAGAGCTAGTACCATCAATCGAAAAAGTACGTATGGTTAGCTCAGGCACAGAAGCCACCATGAGCGCTATTCGCTTAGCGCGTGGTTTTACTGGCCGCGATAAAATACTTAAATTTGAAGGCTGTTACCACGGCCATGCCGACTCATTATTAGTTAAAGCGGGCTCTGGCGCATTGACTATGGGCGTGCCTAATTCACCGGGCATTCCTGAAGATTTTGCAAAGCATACGCTTACTGTATCGTTTAATAATTTAGATGAAGTGAAAGCTATTTTTGCTAAATATGCCGACGAAATTGCATGCATTATTGTTGAGCCTGTTGCTGGTAACATGAACTGTATCCCACCGGTTCCGGGATTTTTAGAAGGTTTGCGCGACGTTTGTGACGAATACAAATCGGTACTTATTTTTGATGAAGTAATGACCGGGTTTCGAGTTGCACTTGGCGGCGCACAAGCCTACTACAATATAAAACCAGACTTAACCTGTTTAGGTAAAGTAATTGGCGGCGGCATGCCAGTTGGCGCTTTTGGCGGCAAAACCGAAATTATGGATTATATTGCACCGGTTGGCCCTGTTTATCAGGCGGGTACATTGTCGGGTAACCCAATTGCCATGGCTGCAGGTTTAAAATCGCTAGAGTTATTAAGCGAGCCAGGCTTACATGCAAAACTAGAAGCAACCAGTAAAGCAATTTGTGAAGGCTTTGAAGCCGGTGCTAAAAAAGCAGGCATTGCATTAACCACTAATTACGCCGGTGGCATGTATGGTTTTTTCTTTACTGATGCTGAAAAAGTAACAACTTACAAACAAGCTACTGAGTGTGATTTAGAGCGTTTTAAACGTTTTTTCCACCTGATGCTTGAAGAAGGTGTTTACTTAGCCCCCTCTGCTTTTGAAGCAGGCTTTGTATGTGCAGCGCACAACGAGCAAGAAATAAAAGATACCATTGCAGCCGCAGAGCGCGCGTTTGCTAAGCTGTAAAACATCAGTTTTATTCAGCCAATAAAAAAAGCCCTAACGGGCTTTTTTTATGTCTTGTAGTTATTCAAAACTGCTTAACGAATACACTGCGGCCTTGGTTCAAATTCACTGGCTCTTAGTGGTAGCTGAATAACTTTGCCGCACCCTGGTGGCGCTTGTTTACCCGTTAGCTCGTTAATAAACGCCCAGCGAATTGAAGGTGGACGAGTATCGGCTATCGCTTCGGGATTTAGCGGTTTTAAATAACGAATATAGGTCTCTAAAGCCCCTACACTACCGGTTAAGCCGGTACTTTTGTTATCATCTCGGCCTAGCCAAGCAACGGTCACTGTGTTTTGATCAAACCCGGCAAACCAGCTATCGCGTAAATCGTTACTAGTGCCCGTTTTACCCGCAAGTTGAATCGACGGAAAGTGTAAGTTTAACCGTTTTGCGGTGCCATCTTTAGTCACTCGTTTCATTGCGTATTTTGTCATGTACATGGCATCTTTAGCAAAACGCGGCTCAGATTTCACTTCATGCTTATACAATACTTTGCCTATTGAGTCGGTTAACGCAGAAATAGCGGTTAACTTTCTATATTCGCCATCGGCAGCAATGGTTGTGTACAATTGTGCTACCTCAAAACTAGACATTTCAAGTGCCCCCAATAACAACGATGGGTATTCGTTAATTCTTCCCTGCGCGCCTAACCCTCTTAGTGTATTTGCAACTTTATCTACCCCTACATCAAGGCCAAGATTTACCGCAGGTATATTTATACTGCGACTAAAAGCTTTGTATAACGGGATCGCTCCGCGAAATTGACGATCGTAGTTTTCAGGTTGCCATACTTTACCTTGCTCATTGGTAACTTGCACCGGTGAGTCGTCAAGTAAAGTGGCTAGGTTATAATGTGGTAACTGCAGCGCGCTTAAATACACCGCAGGCTTAACTAATGAGCCAATATTACGTTTGGTATCAAGTACTCGGTTAAAGCCTGAATAACGCACATCGCGCCCAGAAACTAATGCCGATACGCCACCTTTTTCTACGTTAACTGAGATCATCGCCGCTTCAAGCGCGCGAGTATTAGGGCGTTTTTCTAAATAAGGCAAACTTGCCTGAATCGACTCTTCCATTGCCGTTTGTTTTTGTAAGTCAAAATAGGTAAACACACGAACACCGGCATCTAACACATTTTGATCGGGCAATAACTGCTTGAGTTCACGATTTACTAGTTCTAAATAACCTGGGTACGATTTTTGTAAACTGGCTTTCATTGGCGCTATATTCAAAGGACGTTTTAATGCAGCGCGGTATTCATTAGTACTCAAAAGTTTGTCTTCAACCATTAAGCGCAGCACTAAGTCACGACGTTCCATTGTGCGCTCTTCGTAACGACGTGGATTGTAATAAGACGGCCCTTTTACCATAGCCACCAGCAGCGCTATTTGATCGTACTCTAGCTCATCTACTGGTTTAGAAAAGTAAAATTCAGCAGCCAAGCCCATACCATGTACACCTTGGTTATAAGACTGCCCTAAATATACTTCATTTAAATACGCTTCAAGTATTTGATCTTTTGAATAACGGTAATCTAAAATAAGCGCAATAAACGCTTCGTTTATTTTTCGTGTAAGTGAGCGCTCTCGGGTTAAGTAAATATTTTTAGCCAGTTGTTGCGTTAGCGTACTGCCGCCCTGAACTGTTCGCCCAGCACGAATATTACTATACAACGCACGTAAAATAGAAAATACCGATACGCCGTGGTGCTGATAAAAATTACGATCTTCAACCACTAAAAGCGTGTCTTTTAGCATTGCCGGAAATTTATCCAGCGGTACAAATTCACGGTCTTGTTTAGAGTCGTTACCTATACGCGCTATTTGCACCGGCTCCAGCCTAGCGTTGTTTAAACGCCGACCAAACTTGTCTTTAATACTAGCCACTTTTTGCCCTGCAAAACGCAGTTCAATTATATGCGCCTGTTCTAGCGCGTCATAAAATTCAAAATCGCGACGATATATTTTAATGCTGTTGGCAGTTTTAACATATTGCCCTGTACGACTTAACCTATTAACGGCTGAGTAGTTTAGCCGCTCTAACTCCCAAATAACCTCTTGGCTTGATAAGAACTGCCCGGGGTAAAACGCCATCGAGCGTGCATAAACTTGCGCAGGAAGCTGCCATTTATTACCTTCAAATTGACGAGTTATTTTTGCATCGAGGTAAATAAAATAAAGCGCCATAGCAATAAATGTCGCTAAACTAAGTTTCCAAAAAATAGACCATAGTTTATTGAGTAAAGATCGCTGAGCAACTGATGATTTGTTTTTTGTACTTTTTTTAGCGCCGTTACGCGGTGTACTTTTAGAGGGTTTAGCGCTGCGCTTTGTGGGGGTTTTACCTGTCGGTGTTTTTTTGTTATCAGCCATTTAAATGTAATTTATTCCAAGGTTTATTTTACGGACGTGAGCTTAGCATAGTCACCTACTAGTTCAC
This sequence comes from Pseudoalteromonas sp. K222D, assembly GCF_017653575.1. Classification (NCBI taxonomy): domain Bacteria; kingdom Pseudomonadati; phylum Pseudomonadota; class Gammaproteobacteria; order Alteromonadales; family Pseudoalteromonadaceae; genus Pseudoalteromonas; species Pseudoalteromonas sp. K222D. Next base: position 74,875 of record NZ_JAGGDL010000009.1, on the reverse strand, counting down.
CATTATAAGGTAAATTAACAACCCATCTTAGCAGCACTAAAGTTAACCTCCCCTGAAATAAAAAAGCGCTACCTAAGTAGCGCTTTGGACAACACACAATAACTTAAATTTAATTACTACGAACCGATACAAATTCTGGGTAGGCGTCAATGCCACAATCGTGTTGATCCATACCGTTTAGCTCTTCTTCTTCGGTAACCCTAATGCCCATAGTATGCTTTAAGATTGCCCACACCAGCAGCGAAGAAATAAACACAAAACCAATAATACACAACAAGCCTATTAACTGAGTTACCAAGTTTGCCTCGGCGTTTGTCACAGGTACTAGCATAATACCAAGTACTCCACATACGCCATGCACAGAAATAGCGCCAACTGGGTCGTCTATTTTTGCCTTATCAAGTATAACAATACTAAATACCACTAATGAGCCGCCTAATAACCCTAATAAACACGCCATCAATGGTGAAGGTGAAAGCGGATCGGCGGTAATCACAACCAGCCCAGCTAACGCGCCATTTAATACCATAGTTAAATCGGCTTTACCCCATAATGCTTTACAAACAAATAGTGCTGAAACAGCCCCCATTGCAGCAGCAGCATTGGTGTTTAATAAAATCTTTCCTACAGCAGTCGCGTTTTCTGCATCTGATATAAGTAGCTGCGAGCCGCCGTTAAAACCAAACCAGCCCATCCATAAAATAAACGTACCTAACGTTGCCAAAGGCAAGTTTGACCCCGGAATTGGGTATATTTCGCCATTTTTACCATATTTTCCTTTACGTGCACCCAGTAATAATACGCCAGCTAATGCCGCTGATGCGCCGGTTGCATGCACTATTGCTGAGCCCGCGAAGTCAACAAAACCCATTGCCGATAAAAATCCAGAGCCCCAAGTCCAGTAACCCTCAATAGGATATATAAGCCCAGTTAACACCAAGGTAAACACCAAAAATGCCCACAACTTCATGCGCTCAGCCACCGCACCCGAGACAATAGACATAGCCGTGGCAACAAAAACAACTTGAAAGAAAAAATCAGATTCTAGAGAGTGATCAGCATCAGCGGCTTGTGTACCAATTAAGCCACCAAATGAAGGAATGATGCCTCCCTCGGTATTCCCTACATACATAATATTGTAACCAACGAGTAAAAACATGGTGCATGCAATTGAATACAAGGCGATATTTTTAGTTAATATTTCTGTGGTGTTTTTTGAGCGTACTAAACCCGCTTCTAGCATGGCAAACCCTGCGGCCATCCACATTACTAATATGCCACAAATTAAAAAATAAAAGGTGTCGAGCGAAAATTTTAGTTCTATCAGTGTACTTTCCATAAATCCCCCTTAAAGTGCATCTTCATCAAGTTCGCCCGTACGAATACGAACAATTTGATCTAGGTCGTACACAAAAATCTTACCGTCACCTATTTTTCCGGTGCCTGCAACTTGCGTAATTGAGTCAACTACGCGTTGGCAGTTTTCAGTACGAGTGGCAATTTCGAGTTTAATTTTAGGAATAAAATCAACTTGGTATTCAGCCCCACGATACAATTCGGTATGACCACGTTGTCGACCAAAGCCTTTTACATCAACAACTGTCATCCCTTCTATGCCTAAATCAGCGAGTGCTGTACGCACTTCATCTAATTTAAATGGCTTGATGATTGCACTAATCATTTTCATTTTAGTCCCCTTAGGACACGTTATTGTTTTTCTTAGTTAATACAATCCAAGCTTTATGCCATTTTTATATGGCAATAAAAAACAATAACTTATAAAAATATTTTATATTTAAAACAAAAAAACGCACCAATTAGGTGCGTTTTTTTATATATAATACTTGATTGGTGCGTGTGTATTTAACTCAACGTATAGCTGTAACCTCTGCTAGCTGCAAAGTACTATTTAAAACCACACAATTGCGCCCTTGCTCCTTAGCTTGATACAAAGCTCTGTCGGCAACACGCATAGCAGCGGTTAAATTGGTATTTTGAAATTCGGCTAGGCCTATACTTGCTGTTATTGATAAGGTTTTATCACTGATAGTAAAGTCGTAACTTGCGAACTTTTGTATAAATAAATTTAAACACTTCTCGGCTTGTTCAACTTCTACTTGCGTTAATATAATTGCAAACTCTTCACCGCCAATACGTGCCACTGTACTGTTAGAAAATGAAGTACGGATTAAATTACTCACTTGTTTAAGTGCCTGATCGCCGCCGTCATGCCCAAATTCATCGTTTATTGCTTTAAAAAAATCTATATCGAGTAACACTAAGCTATTTTTCTGATTTTTATTTTTGAGTAGTTTTTCAGCATACTGATAAAAGTAACGACGATTATAAAGCCCGGTAAGATGATCTCGAAAAGCACTTTCTTTAATGTCTGCAATTAACGATAACTGCTCCATGGTTTGCAAGACACGACAATGAAACTCTTCATTCATAAAAGGTTTAGTTAAAAAATCATTAGCACCATATTTAATAAATCGCGCCGATAAACCATGCTTACTCGCGCCTGATAACCCAATAATTGCTAAGTCATCACGGCCTCTAAAGTTTCTCACCGCTTTAACTAATTCAAAACCATCCATTGTTGGCATTGCATAGTCTGTCATGAGTAATTTAATTTCAGCATCGTTTTTGAGCATATCTAATGCTTGGCGTCCATCGTGCGCCTCACTGACTGCAAATAATTGTTTTTCTAGCATTTGCTTCATTAAAGTACGACTTAAAACCGAGTCGTCGGCTATTAATGCTTTACAGCCTTGGTTACGCAACAGCTGTGCAACTAATTTTATAGCGTAATTATATGAGTCACGGTTATCTTTTATCACATAATCAATTACGCCTAATTCTAACATTTGCAGGCGCTTGTACTCATCCATCTTAGAAGTAAGCACCACAGTAGGAATACCTTTTAATAAGGTATATTTGGCCACCTCACCATTTGGTGCGTCGGGGAGCGTTAAATCAACTAAGGCTAGTGTATAGCTGTGCTTACTTACAAACTCCTTACACTCAGATAAAGACCAAGCAAAATCAATGGCAACATCAAGATACTGTGCAGATATATGGCGAAGGACTTGTTGTACTACTTTACTATCTTCAACTATCAACAGTCTTTGCATAGGGCTTCTCTTTACTTCTAATTTGATTACTTGTTTTATAACCATGTGTTCATCATAAATTTAAAGCCTTTAATGAGATTTTAAATTTATTAAAAAGCAAATTACACACCCTGTCGGTTTGCCACTATTTTTTTAAAGTAAATCTCACTTATTTAAGCTGCTATTTATAAATAGATGCGAATATACATTACTTTCATTACGATCGAAATAAAGAGCGATACAAAGCGTTAAAAGCTAAGTTTTTACACATTCTATTTACTCAACCACTATTATCGGCAACTAGTCTCAATACTTTTGTTTTTTTACTGAATATTTCTTTTAATAGAACATTAACAATAAAAAAGGGTCATTCATGAAGTTTAGCCAAAGTATTTTTTTACCTATTGCCGCCATTGCCTTAACACTTAGTAGTGCCTCCTTTGCCGATAATAACCAGCGTCGTATTGATATCGACAGCAAAGTGGTTACTGAGCACAAAGCAAAAATTAATAATCAGCGCTTTTCATATACGGTTGCAACCGGTACGCAACCTGTTTGGGATGACAAAGGCGATGCTATAGCAACCTTGCAATATACTTACTACACCCGCGATAAGGTAGATGACAGAGCAAAGCGCCCTTTGCTTATTTCGTTTAATGGCGGCCCTGGCTCGGCATCGGTTTGGATGCACCTTGCTTATACTGGCCCTCGCGTATTAAAAATTGATGATGAAGGCTACCCTATTCAACCATATGGGGTTAAAGACAACCCTTACTCAGTGCTCGACATTGCCGATATTGTATATGTAAATCCGGTAAACACCGGCTACTCTCGGGTAGTTGAAGATAAAGACGGTAAATTACTCTCTAAAGCTGAACAAAAAGAGCAGTTTTTTGGCGTAAAAGCCGATATTAAGTACCTCGCTGAGTGGCTTAATACCTTTGTAAACAGAAACGAGCGCTGGCGCTCTCCTAAGTTTTTAATTGGCGAAAGCTACGGTACAACACGTGTATCGGGCCTTGCTCATGAACTGCAAAATAGCCAATGGATGTACATTAACGGCGTAGTATTGGTTTCACCAACCGATATTGGCATTAAGCGCGACGGCCCAATTAAAGCAGCTAACCGCCTGCCTTACTTTGCCGCTACAGCTTGGTATCACAAAGCATTAAATGCCAACTTACAAGCTAAAGACCTAGACGAGTTACTGCCTGAAGTTGAGCAGTTTACAATTAACGAACTGATCCCCGCACTGGCTAAAGGCGGCTTTATTGCAGATGATGAAAAACGCCGCATAATTAAAAAAATGGCGCAATATGCTGGGCTTTCTGAAACCTTTGTAGAGCAAAATAACTTAGATGTTCCAACGCAGTTTTTTTGGAAAGAGCTATTACGTGATCGCGGCCAAATGGTAGGACGCTTAGACTCGCGTTATTTAGGTATTGATAAACGCGATGCGGGCGAGTCGCCTGATTACTGGGCAGAACTCACGTCGTGGTTACACTCTTTCACACCCGCTATTAATCATTACTTACGTGAAGAGCTAAATTATAAAACAGATATTAAATATAACCTGTTTGGTAATGTGCACCCATGGGATAGAAGCGGTAATAACACCGGCGAAAACTTGCGTTTAGCTATGGCGCAAAACCCGTATTTAAAGGTAATGATTCAATCGGGTTATTATGACGGTGCAACTAACTACTTTGATGCTAAATATACGTTATGGCAGTTAGACCCAAGTGGCAAAATGCAAGACCGCTTAAGCTTTAAAGGCTACAGAAGCGGACATATGATGTACTTACGCCATGCGGATTTAGAGAGCTCTAATACCGACTTACGTGAGTTTATAAAAGCGGCATTACCTAAAGAAGGCCAAGCTGCTAAATACTAATCAGCAAACATAAAAAAAGGCTCATAATGAGCCTTTTTTATTTAATCATATTCTGTAAATCTAAAGCCAATAAGGCTTTATATCGAACGAAGCCAATCTACTTTGCTCCATTGCACTTACCAAGTATTCTGTTTTTTGTGCTAGCCATGTTTGAATTTTAGCTAGCTTTTCATCTTCTTGACCACCGCAAAGCTGCTTTAAATAGTCAAGGGTACTAAGCTCGTACATACCATGAGAAATATCAAGCCAAGGGAGTCTAAACTCTAAGCGCTCTTCTTTATCAAATAACGCTCCTAAACAATTACCACTTAGTAAACTGTTCTCTAATTGTGTGCGTATATTAAGGTAATCATTCGCGGTTAAAGTTTGTTCTTTAGGTAACAGCTTATGCAAATTTCGCCAATCTTTATCAAACAAACGGTTAGCAATGCTGGCTACCGATTGGTCAGCGTTTTGTAATTGCTTTTGATCCCAAAACTTGCGCCATTGTTTGTCTATTAACCAGGTTGTTAACGACAGTATTAAACGATTATAGCGTGCACTATGAAACAGCGCATAAATGTCGTCAATGCTAGGCTGTAGCTCTTTTAGGTCATTAATAACTTGTGTTAATGCCGGTGCGTTGTTTATTTTTTTATAAAAAGCGTGGCGTTTAGAAGTATAGGTTTTTAATTGAATTGCATTTTCAACCCACGCTAACTCGCTGAGTAACCACTTTAATTCGTTGCGTAAATGCTCAGTACTTTCTTTGCTAACAATGTCGTCAAACAACCAAAAGTTATGACGAATTAAGCTTATACCGTCGGTTACTCGCTTTAATGTTTTTAAACTTGGCTTATTGAAATAACATTGTTCGTGCTTTTGCACAAAACGAATACCAAAACCCATAGCCTCTATTAATGCTTGCTCTTGGGTTACTTGCCCTTTGAGTTTAACAAACCCAATAGACTTACTTGGTTGCAGTGGCGTGTCGTCAGCAAGGCGATACCCTCTTGCGGCCTTTGAATACAAACCTAAGCGAATACAGTTTTGGCTTACTAATTTATCGGCTAGCGCAAATAATTCATTACGGCTGCCCTCAACAAGTTCAATTTCAAGCTCGCTGATCACCTCAACTTTACCCGCTGCGGCAATTTCACCTTTATCAAGCACTACTTCAATTTTTGCACCGTTTTGAGTCTCAATTAACCAAGTACGGCGAATAAAGTTAGTACTAAAAATCGGATGTATATTTTCTGCAATAACATTGGCTTGCATGCCATGAGGCCAAATAGATGGGTCAAATGCCATTATATCTGGACGATTAGACTCTATTGGTAAGTTAAATTCAGGGCGTTGATGTAAGCCCCCAACAACCTCACCGGCGAGTTTAATTGTTTGCTCACATTTATTATCAGCACAACGCGTTCTATAGCCAATATCAAGGGCTCTAAGCTCACGGCTTGGCGTATCATAATAAGCATTTTGTAAACTTCGAGATGGCTTATTAGTAACTGTTTTTGCAAATTGTGTAATTAATGAGGGGATCAGTGGAATGACGGCATCTGATACCAAAAATTTTAGTTCTATCTCAGTATCCATTAGTTATGCGGATTACCCTTAAAATTAATAAGTGGTCAAAATAAACAAAGCCGCCCCATATTGCAAATATTTTAGTCAAAATGGGCCGCTAATAAAATAACACCGGTTACAATATCAACCTTGCTATTGCGCTATTTAATCCATATTATCGCTATACTTATGTGAAATATAAAATCACGTTCTAAACGGACACGGTTAGATTAACAAGGTAAATAAATGCTAAAACACTGTTTATTATGGCTGTTTTTAACAGCCTCAACATTTGCGAGCCAAGCAGAAGAAGCTCAAACAGCAGCCCCCACCAATGCAAAAACAGCTTATATAATTGACAATCTTTATACGTTTATGCGCTCTGGTGCGAGCAAAAACTATCGTTTACTCGGCTCTATTGATGCAGGCACACAACTGACCTTATTATCGAGTGAAGAAAACGGTTTTTTAAAAGTTAAGGATGATAAAGATCGTGAAGGTTGGGTTGAAGCTAAATACATCACACAAACAGCTGGCTTACATAAGCAGTACCAAACGTTAAGTGATGAAATGAGCTCAATACAAAATGAACTGCGCCAAGCACAAGTTGAATTACCGCAGTTGCAAGAGCAAAACGTGCAGTTAACAAACCAAAACAAACAATTGTTTACACAAATAACTCAATTAAAAACTACACTTGAGCAAGAGCGCACTTTAAAGCAAGCTACTAGCTCTAAAGAAAAACGCCAATTACTTACTTATGGCGGTGCTATTGCATTTTTAGGATTGTTTTTAGGTATTATATTAACGATTGTGTTGTCTCGCCGTAAGCGCTACCAAGGCTGGGCATAACACGACAACTTAATTAGTCGCATAAAAAAAGCATCATTTGATGCTTTTTTTATGCCTGCAATTTATATTACAAATCTAGGCGCAGACCCGGATCTTGTTTTATTTTTTCAATTACCATGTAGGTGTGATGCGTTCCCACTCCAGGTATATCAACTAAGTCGCCAAGCACTTGCCTGTACTCGTCCATGTTTGATACCCTGATCTTCAGCAAGTAGTCGTAGCCACCAGCAACCATGTCGCACTCCACTACTTGCCTAATTTTTAAAATGTGTTCTCTAAACACTTTAAATACCGCGGTATTTGAAGTCACCAGCGACACTTGTACATGTGCAACTAAGCTTTGATTAAGCTTGGCTTCGCTAAGCTTGGCAACATAGCCTTCAATATAGCCTTCTTGCTCTAAACGCTTTACACGATCAAGACAAGGGCTGGGGCTTAAATTAACCTGCTTTGCGAGGTTAACATTTGAAATTCTGCCGTTCTGTTGCAGAACGTCTAAAATAGCTAAATCGATACGATCAAGCAGGCGTAATCTATTTGGACTCGTCATAACAGAACTTTATACGGATAAGTAGAAAATATGCCCTGTAAATTAGCGTAAAACGCTAAATTTAACCAGCATATTCTGCTGAATTTTAATTAGAATGCACGCCTTACACCAACGAATATTTAGTGGTAATTAATTTTACCTTAAGTTTTAACACTCCTGAGGGTTGCTTATGTTATTCAATAGCGATTTGACAACGACTTGTCCAATTCGACAAAAAATCCGTGACTTCTACCGCATCGACGAAAATGCGGTTATCGATCATATTTTACCACTTGCTGAAGTAGGTGTTAAAGCACGAAGTCGTGCCTGGGAAAGAGCTCGCCAAATTGTTTTAAATATTCGTAAAGACCAAGATGGTCAAAGCGGTGTTGATGCACTATTAAATGAGTTTTCACTCTCTAGTGAAGAAGGCGTAGTATTAATGTGCTTAGCCGAAGCCCTGCTTCGCGTACCAGACAAAGCAACTCAAGACACATTAATTCGTGACAAATTAGCAAAGGGCGACTGGAGCTCTCATTTAGGCAGCAGTGATTCGTTATTTGTTAACGCATCGTCTTGGGGTCTATTAGTAACCGGTAAAATGGTTAACTACACAGATAAAACCAAAGAACAGCAATTTGGTATGCTTAAAAAAACCATAGGTCGTTTAGGCGAGCCTGTTATTCGTAAATCAGTAAACTTTGCGATGAAAATTATGGGTAAGCAATTCGTTATGGGTCGTACCATTGACGAAGCAATAGTACGTGCTGCCGATAAAGAACAAAAAGGCTATGTATATTCATACGACATGCTAGGCGAAGGCGCGCGCACCATGAAAGATGCGCAGCGTTACTTTGACAGTTACATGAACGCGATTCATGCTATTGGTAAAGCGGCAAATGGCCGTGGCCCAATAAAAAGCCCAGGCATTTCAGTTAAGCTTTCTGCTATTCATCCTCGTTATGAGTTTACGCATAAAGAACGCGTAATGGCCGAGATTGTGCCTAAGCTTAAAGAGCTTGCGCTAGCAGCTAAACAATATGATATTGGCTTTACTGTTGACGCTGAGGAAGCAGACCGTCTAGATATTTCTTTAGATGTAATTGAAGCGGTATTTAGTGATGACGACCTAGCAGGTTGGAACGGCTTTGGTTTAGCGGTTCAAGCGTATCAAAAACGCGCTATATTTGTAATTGAATGGCTAACTGAACTTGCAACCCGTGTGGGTCGCAAAATGATGGTGCGTTTAGTTAAAGGCGCTTATTGGGACACTGAAATAAAAACCACACAACAAGATGGTTTAGAGCATTTTCCGGTATTTACTCGCAAAGCAACCACCGACGTGTCTTATAAAGCGTGTGCCATGAAAATGCTCGAAGCACGTGATGTACTTTACCCACAGTTTGCTACCCATAATGCCTACTCAGCAGCAACTATATTAGAAGTGGCTAAAGGTGATAACACCGGTTTTGAATTCCAACGTTTACACGGTATGGGCGAATCTTTATTTGACCAAATCGTTACCGAGGAAAAAATTCAGTGCCGCGTATACGCACCAGTGGGCCAACACGAAGACCTGCTGGCTTACTTAGTACGCCGTTTATTAGAAAATGGTGCTAACTCATCGTTTGTTAATGCCATTGTAGATACCACTAAGCCGGTTGAGTCACTATTACCTGACCCGGTAGAAACACTGCAAGGTTTACGTAATAAATACAATACGCAAATTAAAATGCCAATTGACTTATATGGCGCCGAGCGTGCCAATTCAAAAGGCATGGATTTAACCGATATAAACGTGATCACTCCGTTTAAAGAAAACCTTGATCTGTGGTTTAACGAGCACTTAATTGAGCCAAGCCAAGTACCTGAGGGCTCTGTGGCAGTTAAAAACCCGGCAAACCACAAAGAAGTAATTGGCCATATAAAACTGCAATCTAGCGATGAAATGCAAATTTTGCTAGCCAACGCAGAAAGCGCTTTTGAATCATGGTCACAAACATCGGTAAAAGAACGTGCTAATTTATTACGCCGTGTTGCCGATATTTTAGAGCGTCATCATGACGAACTAGTGGCTATTTGTATTAAAGAAGCCGGTAAAATAGCTAAAGATGGTATTGATGAAGTACGCGAAGCGGTTGATTTTTGTCGTTACTACGCAGCCCGCGCTGAAGAGCTATCGCAAGATGAGCGCTTTGAAGCCCGTGGTGTTATTTTATGTATTAGCCCATGGAACTTCCCGCTAGCTATTTTCTTAGGCCAAGTAGCCGCTGCCATTGTGACCGGTAATACCGTTATTGCAAAACCAGCTGAGCAAACCAGCCTAATTGCGCTGCGTGCCATTGAACTTATGCTGTCGGTAGGTTTACCAGAGCATGTTGTGCAAGCGGTAATAGCCCGCGGTAGTGACGTAGGTAAAACAATTGTTCCGGATGAACGCGTTCAAGCAATTATGTTTACTGGCTCGACTGAAACAGGCACGCTTATTTCACAAACACTCGCGGCGCGTAGCGATATTCAAGTACCGTTAATTGCTGAAACAGGCGGCCAAAACTGTATGATCGTTGACTCAACAGCACTCCCTGAGCAAGTGGTTGACGATGTAATTAGTTCTGGTTTTCAAAGTGCTGGGCAACGCTGTTCAGCGTTACGTGTATTATTTATTCAAGAAGACGTTGCCGATGGCATAATCGAAATGCTTAAAGGTGCACTGGCTGAATTACATATAGGCGACCCATCGTTACTATCTACTGACGTAGGCCCGGTAATTGATGAAAAAGCGCTGAAAAGCTTAAACGATCACGTTGAGTACTTAAAAGGTAATGCGACATTACATTACGAGTGTAAAATTCCAGATAACACAGTAAATGGTGCGTACTTCTTTGCTCCTCGCTTATACGAAATAAAAGACTTATCGGTACTTAAGCGTGAAGTATTTGGCCCATGTGTACACGTTATACGCTTTAAATCGAGCGAACTAGACAGTGTTATGGATCAAATAAACAACACAGGTTACGGCTTAACTATGGGCGTGCATTCGCGCATCGAAGAGCGTTGTGAATACCTAGCTAAAATGTCGCGTGCAGGTAACGTATACGTTAACCGTAATATGATTGGCGCTATTGTTGGTGTGCAACCATTTGGTGGCCGTGGTTTATCTGGTACTGGCCCTAAAGCCGGCGGCCCTAACTACTTACAACGTTTAGTAAAAGAAAAAGCATCACCAGAAAACGTGCAAATGACCAATCTAACGCCAGACGAGCTGGATTTACACCACTACAGCGGTGCAAACGAGCAAGTAGAAAAGCTAATGATTAACTCTATGCGCGATGAAAAAATTTGGCGCTCAACACCACTAAACGACCGTGTCTCTGCGGTGCGTCAATTGCTTGCTAAAATAGCCACAGTTGAAATTATTGACGACTTAGCTGATGATTTAGCACTAACACTTGCCGATGCACGTGCACAACTTAATCGCTTAGAAAAGCACATGCGTAAATTTACTACATTACCAGGGCCAACGGGTGAGTCTAATACATTGCACCTTGAAGCACGTGGTTGTGTTGTATGTTACGCCGATAAGAGCACATCGTTTAACTTTTGGGCATTATCGATCATTACTGCAATTGCTGCGGGTAATACGGTAATTACTGTTGCTTCTGAAATATTTTATGAAGAAGCGGTTGCCTTTAGAGATAAATTTATTGCCACCGGTGTTGCCGAAGGCGTGTTCCAAGTAGCTAAACCAAATCAGTTACAAGCTATATTGGCACATCCGCACTTAGCCGGCGCTGTGGTTGCAGCACGCTCTTCTCGCTTTGGTTATTTCAGCCAGCAGCTAGCGCAGCGTAAAGGTGCTATTTTGCCAGTGATCAGCTCTGAATATTACGATACGCTTATTAAACGTTTAGTAACTGAAAAAACCATCAGTATAGATACAACGGCATCGGGTGGTAATACATCGCTGATGACGCTTGTTGAAGATGATGAGTAACTAGTTTAGCACTAATTACTTATTCGTATGAAAAGGCACCTTAGGGTGCCTTTTTTACTATGTTAATTGTAATATTTTTGTTACTTTAACCAGTAGAATACTTATATGAAGTGAATTAAATTGAAAGTCATTCCAATTTCGCAGTTATTACCTGGCATGTTTGTACAAAGCGTAACAAAGCAAACCGGACGTATTAAAATAAAAAGCCAAGGCTGGGTTAAAACCCAGGCAGGCATCGATAAGTTAAAAAATGTCGGTATTTTAGAAATTGAAATAGATCCAGATAAAACCCTCATCGAATCAGTGCCTGAGAAAGAGCCTGCCAATACACCTTCCCCTGTTGCAAAGCGCGATCCTTGGCAAAAAACGCACAGTGCTGAACAAGAAATGGGCAAAGCTAAAAAGCTCTACGATGAAGCTAAATCTCTACAAATTAAAGCATTTAAAGATATAAAAGCAGGCCGAGATATAGACATAGCGCCTTTTAGAGATCTTGCTAGTGGTTTTATGGATTCGGTATTTAGAAATCAAGATGCACTTGCTTGTCTTACTCAAATGCGCCAAAAAGATGCCTACCTGTTAGAGCACTCTATTAATGTTTCTATTTTAATTAGTATTTTTGCCAAGCATTTGAATATAGATAAAGATATTATTGAACAGCTAACTACTGGCGCGCTACTGCATGATATTGGCAAAATAAAAATTCCCGATGCAGTACTCAATAAGCCGGGACGTTTTACTGATGAAGAATTTACAATAATGAAAAATCATGCGCGCTTTAGTAAAGAAATTTTACAAGCTGCAGGGCTCAAAGGTATAGCTGTTGATATTGCCGGTATGCACCATGAACGCTTAGATGGTAAAGGCTATCCGTTTGGTAAAAAAGGCGATGAAATAAGCCAGTATGTGCGTATGGCGTCAATTGTTGACGTGTATGATGCACTCACAGCTGAGCGCGTTTATAAAGCGGGTATGGAGCCGATAAAAGCCTTTAAAATATTAAAAGAAGGTTGCCCTGATAGTTTTGATAGTGAGTTATTAACTAAATTTATTCAGTGTATCGGTATTCACCCGGTAGGCACACTGGTTAAGCTCTCGAGTCAAAAAGTGGGACTGGTGACACAGAGCAACCCTGCCAGCCCACTAAAGCCCGTTGTTAAAACTTTCTATAGTGCAAAGCATGGGCGCTACACCCAAGTGCAAGACATAGATTTAGCACATAAAAAAAGCCAAGATACACTTGAGTCGGCAGTTAAAACTGACGAATACAAAATTGACTTACAACGCTTTTATAAAAATTCAATTTTACCCTAATTAGCCGCTATTGCGGCCAATCTTGTAGCGCCTTTAAGCTAAATTCGTAGCCGTCAAAATCAAGTACGCTTTGCTCTGGTGTTATTTCTCGCACTGTTAATGCACCTATACTATCGCCCTCAAAAAGCTCGCGACCATTGAGCTTGATCCAACGCTTATCGAGTGCAGAGGAATATATATGCGCCTGATATTTAAGTGGCGGTAACATGGCTTGCAATCCATCTGGCAACAGCTCTATTGGTTGCACTCGTGATGAGCTGCGCGTTGCTTGCGTTACTTCGTAGTTTTGTGTTTTTTCTGTATCTTGAATAGCTTGATCAAAAGCTGTTTTTAGTAATGTTGGGTTCTTTGCAAGCGCAGGTCTTTTAGTTTTTTGTGCTGTAGAGCCTTGCGAATCGAGCGGTTTACCAAGCACTTTATACTTACTTAAATCAAGCGATGCCGATGAAGGCATATTTGTTTGAGGTTGCTGCCCAGCAGCTTGTGTTGCCTGGTTACTAGTTTGATTGAAGCTGGACTGATTATAATGTGGTTGTGAATATCCCTGCTGATTAATTGCGCCTTGCCCATACGTACCCTGAGCAAAACTATTTTGCGGATTTAGGTTTTGCTGAAGTGTGGCTTGATTTTCCATTATTGGAATATATTGCCCTTGTGGCGTAAGTAACATTTGTACAATACCACTGGGGGTTTGTACATACACTAACTGACCTTGAATTGAAGTTGCTGTATTTACTGCGTCTGGCGGGGCCGTTTTTGGCGCTGATGATTGCGCCGCTAATACAGCTATGTTTTGCTCTGCACTTTGTAATTTTGCTGTATTATCTATATCCGATTTGGTTGTTATTGTTGGTTCTTTATCGGCATTAGTATTTTTTAATATTGCTGTAGTGCTAACTTGCTCATTATTACTATTAAATGAGCTGTTTTGTAGCCATTTTCCACTAACAAAACCACCAGCAACACTAAAGCTAACCGCTAAGCTGCCACCAATCACAAACGCCAAGCGGCGGTATCGCACTAGAGACTGTTGTTGTTTAGCCTGCTGTGCCTGTAAGTCATACTGCTCGGCGCTTATATCGGCTTGTTGCGATTGCTTTAACGCATCTAATAAATAAGACATTAATCACCTAACTATAAAATAAATGAAAGCCCTAAGCCTGCTGCAAATAAAGCAACAAAAGCAGAGCAATATAGCCAATATGGCACGGTTTTAGGTGGCGTATTATTAGCCGCAATAAAATCGGGTGGTAATGATTCCTGAGCAGATTTTTTTATAATCTCGCTATCTATTGTTAATTGCTGTTTTGCAAATGCCCCTACTAACGCCCGCTCACACACTAAGTTCATTAATCGTGGCACGCCACCGGTAAGTTGATGAACGCTTTGCATTGCTTCCAACGAAAAAATACCTTTATCACAGCCTGCAATATGTAAACGATGCTTAATGTATGCCACCGTTTGTCCTTGTGTTAAAGGCAGTAAGTGATAGCGAGCTGTTATACGCTGTGCAAGCTGCCTTAACTCATTTCGTTTTAATAATACTTGCAGCTCAGGTTGCCCCACCAGCACTATTTGTAATAGCTTTTTATGATCGGTTTCTATGTTGGTTAGTAGGCGCAGTTGTTCTAGTACATCGGGAGCAAGTAACTGCGCTTCGTCAATAATAAGTATGGTATGCCCACCCGCTTTATTATTTGCTTCTAAGTGCTTTTTTATAACATCGGTAAGGCTTTTTAAACTCGCATTTTGTGCATCATAATTAATTTTAAGCTCATCACAAATACTCGCCAAGAGCTCAAGCTCTGATAATGCCGGATTATGGATCATCGCAACTTGAGTATTCTCTGGCAGTTTTTCTAGCATACTGCGAGTAATGGTTGTTTTACCGGTACCCACTTCGCCGGTTAATAATACAAAGCCGCCGTCTTCACCTAGTCCATAGGTAAGGTGCGCTAACGCTTCTTTATGTCGCTCACTTAAAAACAAATAATGGGGATTAGGCGAGATTGAAAAGGGTTTTTCATGCAAACCAAAATAGCTTAAATACACCTGAGTATTCCTTGGTAAATAAATCCCCTCCATAATGGCAAAAAAAGAGCCTTAGTGACAACACTCAGGCTCTTTTATTATTGAAATAACGTAAATTAATGTAAAAAGCACTGCTTTAAACTTAGCTGTGCATTTACTTATATTGGATTATTTTTCGTAACGCATTAAGCGCAAATAAACACTACTGGTTTTAGCGTGCAAACTATTTAATCCACTGTCAAACTGATAAACCCAAGCAGAATTAATCGTATTTACACCTGAGGTATTGGTCCAATAGTTTTGTAGCTTTGTGCCCAAAAACACCGACTCGTTAATACTTGGCTCTGTACATCTGTGTTCAATAATACTTGCTAACTCTTTAATATTTGGTACTTGCCAGTCATTATAACTTGCCGTTGTATCGTTAACTGCGCCTCGCAATGCAGCTTGCCAGGTTAATGATGGTGTAGAGCCTTCGCATGTTGCTGTAGCATTGTTATACACTTGTCCGTAACTACAACGCTGCCACATTAAACCTGTTTTGCTATCTGACACTGTGCCATCGGGATTTATTGTAAATCGCTCTGTTGGTGTTGTTTGCGTAACAGAGTCATAACAAACCCCAGCTATTACGTTAAAGCTTAAACTCATTGCCGCAAATGTAGTTATTAATTTAAATTTCATATACTTCCCCTAACGGCTTCTAACTAAACGAACATAAGCAATATTACCTTTTGGATAAGCAAGGTCATTACCATCGCTCATATCTATAATATAAGCTTGCGATAAACTGGTGCCATCAACCGCTGTTTGAGAGGTCCAATAACGCAAGTGACCCAGTAAACTAACCGCAGGCGTATTAGGGAAAATACTCTTATCTATTAATACATTTTGCCCTTGCTTGCCATAATCTACTAAGCTTAGTAGCTCGGTGTAAGTGGGTACTCGCCAATTTGTGCCACCACAAAAATCTAGCGCATTTACTTCTTGTATATAGCTTTGCAATCCGCAATCAGTATTGCTTGGGCAACTGGAGTTAGCTGCGCCTCTTGCTCCGCCTACTTGAGGAATAGCAGATTCAGTAAGGTACCATGTATAAAGATTTTGCCCATCGCGTAATGTAGTGTTAGGTACCACACCTGACACAGGGCTTTTAACCTCCCACACTAAACCGGTTACGTTGTCGCGAATACAACTAAAATTTTGTGCGTCATCAGCCACTTCATCGGCAAACTCATTTAGTTTGGTGTAATCAAACGCTAAATTACCTTGCCCTACTTTGGCTAAACGATTCGCAAAGCTGTCTCGACCAAGTTCAGCATCTTGATTTGGAAAATCTTTACTAACACAGTTTATACGTTGAGTATTGTTGTAACACTCCCCTACACCTGTATCGTTTATTAACCCAAGCGCTTTAGGTGCAACATCTACAAATACACTATCGTTTGCGGTGCGCCCTTTTGAATCAGTAACCATTACTTCAAAGCTTAAAGTGGCGTTAGTGTCTATGTCTGAGGCATAAAAAGTAGTAATACATTGATTACTATTAGCTAATGTTTCCGCTTTGCCGGTTAGTTGTTGCCAGTCACATTTATAAGTACTGGTTGCGGCAGCGCTGTTACTTGCATCTAAGGTTACTTTATCAAACTCGTTAACTTGCTGATCAGCCCCGGCATTGGCAATAACAACTTGCGCTGTTTTATTTAAAGTCATGTCATATTCAGAGGTTGACTCTCCCCCTTCATCATCGGTAACCGTTAATGACCACTTTAAATTTGTATGGTTTTCAAGCAGTGGATGGCTAAAGCTTAAGGTAGAATTAGTAAAACTATTAATATTGAGGGCTGGTCCTGATATTAATTGCCACAAGTAGCTATTAATTTGACCATTTGTATCTGGATCTGTTGAGTCTGCTGCGCTTAGCGTTACGGTATCGTTATAAACCGATGGCAATACTTGCGGTGCTGTTTGAGTAATTACAGCTTGGGGTAATTGATTGTTTGAAGTAATAAAAATACTAATATCGTCATGTACTAAACCACCACCGGTTGTTTGATAGCTTACTCTGAGCACCAGTTCACTGTCTGCCTTTACATCTGGCGCGGTAATAGTTTGCACTGCACCATCGAGCGGAAATCCATCAACAATGGGGCCGCTTACGCGCTGCCAAGTAAACGTACCCTCGGTAGGTGAGCCTTTTGCAGTAATAGTAAAATCGGTTTTTTCAATAATTTGCAAATCGTTACCTGCAAATACTGAAGCTTGAGTGTTATCACCATCATCAGAGCTCCCCCCACCTCCGCATGCAACCAATAGCCCACACGACAATAACGGGATTAACGCAATTGCTCTCATACTAAGCACCTTTTTATATCAAAAAATAATTAATAATTATTTAAAGCAATAAAAGTGCCACTAAGTACTATAAATAACTATCTTGATGAATACGTACAAATAACTTAGTACCTATTTTACTGTAATCAACCTTGTATTCCCGCCCATCAAGGGCTTGAATAAATAACAATCGTTTTTCTTCGCCAAACACATCGGCGCTACCAACATAAACAACTTCTAAGTAACGCTCTTTTGCGTCACGGCGGTTTTTTGGCAGCTCTTCTTTAAATGGCTCTAAGCCATTTTGGGTCACTTTAATTCGAGGGTGGATCTCAGAATTAACAATGACTAAATCAAGTTTTTTGTCTTTATGTATTATGGTATTACGACCACTTTTTAAAAAAGCTCTTTCTTCGCTCATTATTATTCCTACTGCCGCGTTTTAATTACTTACTTGCGACGCTATAAATTTAAGGGGTTCGCGCTGCCATGCATTTAAGTTAGCACTAAATTCCCAAATATTTCTATCTAATACACTCGCTGGTAATAATAGCTCATAGCCTGTTAGTAACTGCAAATGCTTAGCCCTGTTGGCAAACATTGCTATTAACCCATTATAGCTAATTCCATTTTTAGATCTATATTGTGTATCCTCTACCAGCCATTCTGATGGGCAATCGCCATTTTTGCAATTCTTTTGAATTAGTTGCATAAATAAATGACGCTGCTCTATCAATAATTTCCCTGCGATTCTTGGGGCTAAACCCGTTAAAAACTCATCCATATCGTTTACCTTAATTCCCACCACGTTAAGCTCTAAGTACTCAAGCCCTACTGCTATTTTGGGTATTCCGCTTGATTTAAAATTACTATGAGCTAAATGCCAAACACCATATTTGTGCTGATAAGTTAACTGCTCAGTGGTTAACACTAAGCTATAAAATGGCTCTTGGGTTTTAAAAAAACCAATTGTTATTGCTGCAATACACAAACTAACTAAAAAAATTTCTAGAATGCTAATTTCACCAGGGCGTAATAAATTAAACAGCATAATGAATAACAAACCAATCGCACCAACAATTAATACTTCTATGCCATGCTTAGCTCCCTGCGCACGATACTTAATTTGCATAGCGTTAAACTCATCCATATTGATAATAAACACTGTAAAAAATGAACATAATAATGCCCCACAATGCTATTTTTCTGAGCATTAAACATTTTTTGCACGACGTATTTAACTTCATAAAATACCTTTTAAAGCTCAAGCATGAGTTTATTTAATTAATTATTATAACTTTTACGCTTAATTCACAAATTAATGGGACATAATACCGCCTTTTCTCGGTGTTATTTCGTACAATAGTTATAATTTATTTTTTGGTATTAAAGCAATGTACTCAAGACAATCAGGTAGAGCTCTTTTTCCATTTATTATTACGCTACTCGTAATATTTAGCGTTTATTTATATTTACCCGCTAGCCAAGGTGAACAAACAGATTTTTCACAAATGGCCACGCAAGTGTCTGCTCACACTGTTACCTCGCAAGAAAATGCAGTAATGATTGAAGCTATTGGTAGCGCTCGCGCTAACCAAGCTGTATATATTACCAGCGCACAAAGTGATTACGTGACTAATATTTTCTTTGAAGATGGCGACCTAGTTAGCAAAGGCCAAAAGCTAGTACAACTGCAAAGCCAACAAGAACAAATTGCTGTAAAAGAGCTAAATATTAATTTACGCGAAGAAAAACGCCAACTCGATAGACTTACCGAACTTTCACGTTCTCAGTCAACAGCAAAATCGTTACTTGAAGAGCAATTATCACGAGTTGATGCCACCCAAGCACAATTAGAAAGTGCTAAAACCAAGCTAGCTGAAATGACCATTACCGCGCCATTTTCTGGCATGTTGGGCAAGCGTGAAATATCGATTGGTGCCTATGTAAATAACAGTTCAATTATTACCACGCTCGATGACATAAGTATCATTAAGGTAGACTTTAAAGTACCTGAAAAATATTTAGCGCAATTAGCTACCGGCATGAAAGTGCTCACTCAAAATGATGCTTATCCAGATCAAACCTTTATCGGTAAAGTAACGCATATTAGTTCGCGTATTGACTCGGTAACGCGTAGCGTAGAAGTAACCGCCAGCTTTGCAAATAATTCAGGTTTGCTTCGCCCTGGTATGCTACTTAAAACAGCGTTAGAGCTAAGTAGTAACCAAGCATTAATGGTTCCAGAAAAAGCAATTATTCCGCTACAAGACAAACATTACGTATTTCAAATTTTGGACGGTGTTGCTAATCGTGTTGAAGTGCATATTGCGGGCAGAAATAACGGCTGGGTTGCTGTTGATGAAGGCTTAACCGATGGTGAGCAAATTATAACTGAGGGGCTAATAAAAATTCGCTCTGGCAGTAAAGTTAGCGTGAAGGGATAACCCGTGAAAATTACCGATATTAGCGTTAAACGCCCTGTTTTTGCGATTGTAATAAATCTACTTTTACTCACCTTTGGGCTCGTTGCTTTTAGCATGCTGCCACTGCGTGAGTACCCTGACATTGAAACGCCTATTGTTAATATTAGTACCGAATATACTGGTGCTTCTGCAGAGATTATAGAAACCAAAATAACCCAAGTCATCGAAAATCGTATATCGGGTATTGAAGGCATTAAAAGTATTAACTCATCGAGCCGTAATGGTCGCTCAAATATTACGATTGAGTTTGATATTAAGCGCGATATAGATGCTGCATCTAACGATGTGCGTGAACGTGTTGCCCGCGCCGCAGATAGCCTACCTGAACAAGTTCGCCCGCCTGAGGTGTCTAAGTCTAACAGCGATGAAAGCCCTATTGTATGGTTTGTGCTAAACAGCGAAACCATGAACTCAATGCAATTATCTGATTACGCACAGCGTTTTATTGTTGATCGCCTAGCCGTAGTTGATGGTGTGTCTAACGTACGCATTGGTGGTGAGCGAAAATACGCCATGAAAATTTGGCTAAACCGCCAAGCAATGGCTGCTCGCGGTATTACTGCGAGCGATATAGAACAAACACTACGCACCGAAAACGTAGAGTTACCCGCTGGCGAAATTGAATCGGTTGACCGTGACTTTACTGTACGTACAGCCCGCAGTTATAAAGATCAGCGCGACTTTCAAAACCTAGTAATAAAACGCGGTGATGACGGTTATCTAGTACGCTTAAGTGAAGTGGCTGATGTACAACTAGAAGCCGCCGATGACGAGAGTTTATTTCGGGGTAATGGCCGCAATATGATTGGTTTAGGCATTGTAAAGCAAGCTAAAGCCAACACCTTAACTGTGGTTGATAACGCCCGCGCCGAACTTGAAAAAATAAAACGTAACCTACCCGAAGGAACCACTATAGAGGATAGTTACGACTCATCTATTTTTATAAAAGAATCGATTAATGAGGTATACAGCACCCTTGCTATTTCTATGGGCTTAGTTGTATTAATTATTTTTATATTTTTAGGTAATATTCGTGCCACCTTAATCCCTGCAGTTACTGTGCCGGTGGCGTTAGTGGGTAGTTTTATGTTTTTACTCGCTATGGGTTATTCCATTAACTTACTTACTTTACTTGCACTGGTACTAGCAATCGGCTTAGTGGTTGATGATGCCATTGTTATGTTAGAAAACATTCATCGCCGCATAGAGCTTGGCGAGCCTCCTTTATTGGCCGCTTATAGAGGCGCGCGCGAAGTGGGCTTTGCAATTATTGCCACCACTTTAGTGCTTATTTCGGTATTTGTACCCTTAGTATTTATGGATGGCCGTATTGGTGCTTTATTTACTGAATTTGCTATGGCGGTAAGTGCCGCAGTGTTTTTCTCAAGTATTACAGCACTTACTCTTTCACCTGCGTTATGCTCTAAAGTATTAAAAGCCTCTGAAAAAGAAAGTAAATTTAGCCAGTCGATGAACCGCTTTTTTGCTAAGGTAGAGCTTAGTTATCGTAACTCACTTGCCTCTAACATGACCCGCAAATGGGGCTTAATGATCAGCTTATTATTAGCTGGCTTTGTAAGTTATTCATTATTTACTCAAATACCCTCTGAGCTAACACCTAAAGAAGACCGTGGTACCTTTTTTGTTATGATGAGTGGCCCTGAAGGCGCCAGTTATGAGAACAATGCCGCTAACATGAGTAAAATTGAAGATCGCTTAATGCCTTACTCTGAATCTGGTGAGCTAAGCCGCGTACTTGTGCGCGTACCAGGCTGGGGCGGCAGTGGCGGTGTAGCAATTGTAGGTATGGCCGATTGGGACAAACGCCAACGTTCTACCTGGGAAATAATGGACGAAATAAGCACTAAACTGCAGGAAGTTACCGACGTGCGAGCCTTTGCTATTATGCGCCGAGGCATTGGCGGCGGTGGTTCATCACGCCCAATCGAGTTTGTACTACAAGGTAACGATTACGCACAACTAGCCGATTGGCGCGACCGTATTATAGAGCGCGCTGAGAAAAATCCAGGACTGGTTAGAATCGATCATGATTACAAAGAAACATTCCCACAGTTTTTAGTCAGCATAGATAAAAACAAAGCGGCCGATTTAGGTATTTCTGTATCTGATGTAGGGCGTACACTCGAAACCATGCTAGGTCAGCGTCGTGTTACTACTTTTATAGATCGCGGCGAAGAGTACGACGTTATTTTAAAAGGCACTAAAGAAGACTTTGCCAACCCTACTGATATATCAAACATTTATCTTAAATCACGCAGTGGCGAGCTAGTCCCGCTTGATAGTTTAATTAGCTTAAAAGAAGAAGCTACCGCATCGCGCTTAAACCGCTACAACCGTATGCGTGCAATTACCTTAAGCGCCAACTTAGCCGATGGTTATACACTTGAGCAAGCACTTAACTTTTTAAACAAAGTGGCCATGGAAGAAAACGACATAGATGGCGCGATTGACTACAAAGGCGAATCGCAGTTGTTTTATGAAGGTGCTTCGGCCATGACCTACGTGTTTATTTTAGCACTTACGGTTACCTTTTTAGTACTAGCGGCACAGTTTGAAAGCTTTATGCACCCTTTTGTAATAATGCTTACCGTACCCCTTGGCTTAATGGGTGCTATGTTTGGCTTGTGGGCCACAGGACTTACGCTCAATATTTACAGCCAAATAGGTATTGTGATGCTCATAGGGTTAAGTGCTAAAAACGGCATATTAATTGTTGAGTTTACTAACCAACTACGCGACAAAGGCGTAGAGTTTAGCGAAGCTATTTTACAAGCCGCTACGCAGCGCCTACGCCCTATTATTATGACCTCATTAACCACTGTAATGAGTGCGGTACCTCTGGTTTTAGCCTCGGGCCCGGGTGCTGAAAGCCGTATGGTAATTGGTGTTGTAGTGTTTACCGGTGTTGTTGTATCAACCCTACTGACTCTGTTTGTAGTACCTGCTGCTTACTATGCACTTGCGCGCAATACACAGTCACCTGAGTTTTTGCAGCAAAAACTTGATAAACAAGCCGCTAAAAAGCCATTCGAAGAGATCTAACCTCCTAATAGCGTCGTAACCTTGTTGTTACGACGCTTTAGACTTATGCTCTGCATAATCTAAACTTACAGCTATTTTGGAGTATTTATGAGTTCAACAACGCAAGTCGCTACCTTTGGTGGCGGCTGTTTTTGGTGTATAGACGCCGCATTTAGACGAGTGAACGGCGTATTAAATGTAAGCTCGGGTTACACTGGTGGCAACACAGACACTCCTACCTATAAATCAGTATGCTCAGGCACTAGCGGCCATGCAGAAGTAGTGCAAATTGAATTTGACGACACAATTATTAGTTTTGAAGTATTACTAGCAATGTTTTTCACTTTGCACGATGCCACCCAGCTCAACCGCCAAGGTAACGATATAGGCACACAATACCGCAGTGTTGTGTATTATCACAACCAAACACAGCTAACACTTACTAACGCGGTGATCGCTCAATTACAAAACCAGGTAAGCGAGCCTATAGTGACTGAGGTTAGCCCTGCCACCACGTATTATCCAGCAGAGCATTACCACCAAGACTATTACAACGAAAACCCAAACCAAGGCTATTGCAGTATTTTAATTGCCCCTAAATTGCATAAATTCGAAACCGAATTTAAAGAGTTTCTAGCTGAGTAAATCTATTTTTAACGCACTTAAAAGCTCGCTAATTTAGCGAGCTTTTAAGTTTAAGCTACGTAGCGCATATTAAAACTGGTATGCAGCACCAATAAATAAGCGTCGATCAGCGGTGTTATAGTAATAAAATTCATCATTTATATAATCACCATCTAAATCAATACCATAGGCATCAACTTCATCGTACTGCTTATCAAACAGGTTTTCGACCCGTAAAGAAAAGCTTAACTGCTCAGTTGCTTGATAGTTACCGACTAAGTTCCATAATGTATATGAAGATAAATCTGTTAATTTACCTTTCCTATCGCCACGATACTGCAAATCGATACCCGCATCAAAATCTCCCCACCCTTTATTTAAAGACCAGTTAAAGGTATTTTTTGATACATAAGCTAACTCTTGGCCCGTTTCTAAATCTTCTGCAGATAAGTAAGTGAAGTTAAATGCATGCTCAAAACCCATTAGTTGTTGCGAAAAGCTAAACTCAATGCCTTCATGGCGCGCTTCATTTATATTTGTTGGCTGCCAAGGGCCTGCAGGTGTTGGTGCCCACGCTATTTTATTGTCAAAATCATTACGAAAAATAGACACTTCTAAAGCAATATCTTGATAACTTAACAACAAACCTAATTCTTTATTCTCAGACGTTTCTGGTTTTAGGTCTGGGTTACCTGAACCTGGAAAATAAATATCATTAAAGGTAGGCGATTTAAAGCCCGTGCTTTGACTTGCTCTAAACGTAGCAAACTTATTTAAATGATAACCTACCGCTGCTGTATACGTGGTTTTATCACCAAATTGTTGGTCATGATCTTGGCGAACTGCGATATTAGCTAAAACCGTATTATCATCGTAATACGCACCTAAAAAGCCAGCAAAAACCTCACGGCTATCTTTATCATAATTACCTGCGTTGGTTTCGATTTTATCTTTGTACCAGTTCAAGCCACCATTAATATTAAGCTCATCTGAGACAATATACTGCCCAGTATAATCAATTTGATTTCGCTTAGTTTCGTACATACTAACCACACCTTCACTGGTGTTATCTTGGCTATCGCTAGAAAATGCGAATGCTATATGGTGTATTTGATTTTCGTAGCTTTTATTCCACCCTAATGATACTTGGTAGTTTTCAAAATCATTACTTTCATCACTGCTGTCTGCTGCACTGTACTGATTATCATAACGAGCATAACCTTCATTATACTGAGTTTGTACGGTTAGCTTGCCTAAATAGTCATCGTTATAAGCGATATTGAAGCCAATATTTTTGTTCTCATAAGCGTCTTCATCTGGTGCATGGTTTTGCAGTACATCAAAACCATCGGTTTTTTCAATTCCAGCGTTAAATGATGCACTTAAATCATTTATATTTGCTCCACCCGCCATTTGGTAGCTTTGATAAGCATTGCTGCCAAAAGTAGCATCTAAGCGAATATTATCGGCTTTACGAGTAATAATATTAATCACCCCAGCTAAGGCATCTGAGCCATAAACAGCAGCGCGAGAACCTTTAACAACTTCAATACGCTCAATAGTATTAAGGGCAATATTACTAATACCTTTATAGCCAAGAGTAGCCGAGCCGACTCTAACACCATCAATTAAAATAAGGGTATGGCGTGAACCTGAACCGCGTAGCGAAACACCTGAATTTTGGCCAAAGCCACCATTTGAGTTAATTTGAAAACCAGCTTGAGAAGCCAACAAACTAGGTAAGTCTCGCACATTACTTTTTTCAATATCAGCACGGTCAATTACGCTAACACTGGCCAGCACATTACTAATAGGTTGTTCGAATTTATTAGCTGTAACGGTTATTTTTTCGATTGGTTGCACTGTTGCAGATACTGAAAATGAAAGTGCAGCCGAAATTGCCACACCTAGAGCGGTTTTATTTAACATGATGTCCCCTACCTTTGCCCACCGCAAAGATGTTAATAAGTAAGATTACTTCAAGGCCGGTCTCCGGACTCAGTCAACACTATAATAGCTGCTAATACTTTACCGTTGCGGGGGCAGTGTTGGGGTTGTTATCGTCTTGAAAACGCACCAACTTCCCGATTATCTTGCTGTTAATTTCAATACTTTGAAACGTATACAAAGGTATTAAGCAAGCACCTTGAAAATAGGTCGCTATTGTGAGTATTTTGTTTACAAATGTCAATAGACGTCTATATAGCCAAAGTTTGATTTTTAACGATATAAACCCTCAACAATCACTTTAAAAGAGTTAGATTACATATCAAGCTACTAATAGCAAAAAAGCCAAACTTCATTGCTGTAGCTTGGCTTTTTTAACACAAATTTTTTAAAAATTAGTCTCCTAATCTCTATAATATCTGTAATCTGTTTTATTAATCGCGGAAGTTTTTAAACTGAAATGGCTGGCCTAAATCGGCGCTACGTACTGCTTGCATAGCTTCTTGAAGATCATCTCGCTTTTTACCTGTTACGCGTACTTCTTCACCTTGAATGGCGGCTTGTACTTTAACTTTTGAATCTTTAATGGCTTTAACTATTTTTTTAGCCATCTCTTTTTCAATACCTTGCTTTAAACCAACGTTACGAAAAACATTTTTACCCGCTCGGCTAATATCTTGCAATTCAAGGCTTGATACATCCATACCACGCTTAGAAATTTTACTCGCTAAAATATCAAATAATTGTATAACCTGAGAGTCAGCTTCGGCTTTAAGCTTAATTACTTTATCATTTAGCTCAATCGATGCATCAACTCCTCTAAAGTCAAAGCGAGTTTCTAGTTCACGGTTTGCATTATCAACTGCGTTTTTAGCTTCGTTCATTTCTACTTCAGATACAATATCAAATGAAGGCATTGATTTCTCCTAACTATTTTATCTTAATTTTATACTTAATTTATTAAAGCGATTATAACGCTAAAACTATAAATCTTTACACTTTTATGCATCTTGTTCAGGTGCGATACTAAATTAGTTTGATATACTACGGTTTCTTTTTTAAGCGATTTTAGGATTTGTTGTGACAAGGCGTGTTTATCAAGCAATTTTTTTAATTAGTATTGTGGTGTTTACCTTTTTATTTGCGAAAGAAATAAAAGGGGTTGGCAACCTGTTTCCTCATGTTGATAAAGTAGCCCACTTTGGGATATTTTTCATCCTTGCCATAATAATGGATAAAGCGTTTAAACTCCCTTTATACGCACAAATACTTTTATTAGCCGGTTACGGTGCTGCAATAGAAATAATGCAAGACGCACTTCCATATAGGCAAGCATCAATCGCAGATTTTATTGCAGATTTTGCCGGCGCAGCAAGCTACTTTATAATCAAAGCAATTTTAACCCCACGTAAAAAGAACTCTCATGGCTAAAATTCTTATTATTGGCGACGGCGCAATAGGCTTATTATTAGCCCACTTTTTAAGTGCGCAGCATAGTGTAAGCGTGTTAACCCGAAAAAGTACGAGTAACACTCGCTTTTACAGTAGTGACAACAGTGCTTCACAAAAAATAAATGCCTCTTTTATTTCATTAAATGAGCTTAATAGTTTACCTAAATTTGATGTGTTTTTATTTACGGTAAAAGCCTTTCAAGTGCAAAGCGCATTTGCACAAGTAAAACAGTTTTTGCCTCAGCATTGCTCTGTTGTGCTTTCGCATAACGGTATGGGTAATGTAGAGCAGTTAAAATGTGAGCTCAATGAACACCAAGCGCTTTATTTTTTAACAACGAGTATGGCTGGGTTTAAATCAAACCAATATATAGTACAGCACACTGGTAATGGGCAAAGTATAATTGGCGGATGTAACAACTT
This sequence comes from Pseudoalteromonas sp. K222D, assembly GCF_017653575.1. Taxonomy (NCBI): domain Bacteria; kingdom Pseudomonadati; phylum Pseudomonadota; class Gammaproteobacteria; order Alteromonadales; family Pseudoalteromonadaceae; genus Pseudoalteromonas; species Pseudoalteromonas sp. K222D. The sequence continues at coordinate 47,289 of NZ_JAGGDL010000009.1, read as the reverse complement.
AGGTGTTAAAAATAGCAAAATTATGGCGGATCAATTAACCGCGATCCCCCTTTTAAATGCGTCTATGAATATTGAGCAGCTACGTTTTAATAAGTTATTAGTTAACATAGCAATAAATCCGCTAAGTGCGCTACATAACATTAAAAATGGTCAGTTGCGCGAGCCTCAATATTGCTCAATTATAATTAACCTGCTAACCGAAGCATGTAATATTGCTAAGGCAAAAAACCTTGATGTAACGTTAATCAATGCACTGAGCAGTGCGTATGATGTGATGGCACGTACCGCAGAGAACTTCTCATCTATGCAACAAGATGTTGCTCACAATAGAGCAACTGAAATAATGGCAATTTGTGGGTACATTAGCGAGCAAGGCAAGCTTTATAATATAAAAACCCCTTTTAACGATGAACTTTTAGCTAAAATTGCAGCAAAAAAAAGCGCGGTATAAACCACGCTTTTTAAATAGTTAACTTCTACGGGCGATATACCTTTACCGTAGTAAAGCCTTGTTCGTGTAGAATAAGCGCTTGTAACTGGCTCATTACACCTCTATCGCAATACAAGTAATAGTCTTGATCTTTTGGTAAATCACCAAACTTAGTTGCTAAGCGAAAAAACGGCAAATGCACCACTTCTATAGAATCAATTTCCAGTGGTGCTGCTTCTTCTTCCTCTGGAGAGCGAATATCAACCACCACTGCACCAGCTGGTAAATCGGCAACCGACTCAGCTTCTTTTAGTTCCTGCTTAGCTTCTACATCAATATCGCGCACATCCATTACTCGTGCGTTTTCTATTACGGTATTAAGAATATCAAAGTCGAACTTCTCTTCTTCTGCTTTTATTACTTCTATTTTAGCTTTAACAGTTGGCTTTTTAGAAATAACACCACAGTATTCCGGCATCGTTTCGGCCATTTCGGCCGTACCAATTTGACGTGCAATATTAATAATTTCTTGTTTATCGTGTTGAATTAACGGGCGTAAAATAAGGGTTTCGGTTACGCGGTCAATGACACTTAAATTTGCTAATGTTTGGCTAGAAACCTGACCAATACTTTCACCGGTTACCAAGGCTTGAATATTTAATTTTTCGGCCACTTTACTGCCTGCGCGCATCATCATGCGTTTAAGCACCACACCCATTTGGCTGTTTTCAATATTCTCTAATATTTCTGCTACTACTGGTTCAAAATCAACGGTAATAAATTTAACTTTATGAGTTGAGCTGTATTTATTCCATAAGTAGTAGCTCGCTTGTTTAACACCAATTTCGTGCGCCGCACCCCCTAAATTGAAAAACAAAAAGTGCGTACGAGCGCCTTTGCGGATCATTTGATAACTGGCTACACCCGAATCAAAACCGCCAGACATAAGCGATAGTACATCTTCTTGTGTTGGCAGCGGGAAGCCTGCCATGCCAAGGTGAGTATGCGATACTATGTAAGCTTTCTCGTCTTTTATTTCAAGGCGTATCGTTACTTCTGGGTGGCTTAGCTTTACGCTTGCACCGGCAACATGCTGATTTAGTCCACCGCCCACATAACGCTCTAACTCCGTTGAAGTAAAGTCATGCTTACCAATACGTTTAGCGCGTACACAAAACGTTTTACCTTCAATGGTGTGACCAACTAATTCAATGGTTTTTTTATAAATATCGTCAAGCGTTTCAAAGCTCGTTTCGGTTACTTCTATAAACTGCACAATACCCGGAATTCGCGCTAGGCTATCAATAAAAGTGGCACGTGTTTGCTCACCTTCAAGTAGGGTAACTACTGAGATATTGTCCCAGTTGTTTCTAACTTGTACTTTTTCGTCAATACGGCGCAGTACAATCTTAATGTTATTTTCTAACACTTTGGTAAAGCGTTTACGAACCGAGCGGCTTTTGATGGCAATTTCAGGATGTAGTTTGACGATAAATTTAAGCATAGTTCACTCTTAGACTGCGGGAATTCGCGCTCCCAGGCATTGGGCGCGCGATTATAGCAAAAAAATTAACGCCTAGGAACTAAGAGCAGCCGGAATACTTGGGGCTGAGTGAGCAAGTTGCGTGTATTTTTCGCGTAACTGGTTCATTTTATCGCTACTTTTATCTGTGCTGTAGGCTCTAAATAAAGTTAATACTTTTAAAATACCATGATAAATATCTTGCTCGGCAAGTGCGCCACTGAGCCTGCGGGCTTTAATATAAGGGGTCCAAAAACTAACTGTTAATTTAAGCGTATGTGCAAGTTCGAGCGCATCTTGCTCATTAATCGCAATCATTTCACTATCACGTAAACCAAGTATTATTTTACGCACCTGCTCTAACAGCTCTAGTTGAAAATTAATATAAGCCTGCTTAAGCTGCGTATCTCGCGCCAAAATATCGCCTAAATTGTCGTAAAAAAAGTGGTAGCGCCACATCAGTTCAAATAGCGAATCTAGATATACCGTTAACTGACTAAATGCATCATCATTTTTGTTTATAGGTTTAAAGTGAGTGCTCAAGTGCTCACTATACAGCGCAAAAATATGGCGAATAATGTCTTCTTTATTTTTAAAATGGTAGTAAAGATTACCCGGGCTCATGTTTAAATGCGAGGCTATATGATTAGTTGATATCGCTCGCTCACCATGCTCATTAAACAATGAAATACTGGTGTGTATTATTTTATCCTTGGTATTCATATACTAACACTCTATTTTATTCAACAAGTTACAATTCGTACAATAAGTTGTCTAGTATAAACAAAAACAGCATAATTAAACACTCTGTGTAATAGCTTAGTCGTGACAATTAAAGCCACTTACTAGGCTGATTTGTATAAAAAACACTGTTACACTAATGCTAAAAATAATACATAGCGATACTTTATGAAAATCACTGCAATTTATCCAGGTACTTTTGATCCGCTAACTAACGGACACACAGATCTAATTCAACGTGCCTCAAAAATGTTTGATACTGTTATCGTTGCTATTGCTCATAACCCCAGTAAACAGCCTTGCTTTAGCCTTGATGAGCGTGTAGCTCTAGCTAATACTCTTTTAACTCATATAGATAATGTAAAAGTGATAGGATTTTCAGGTTTACTTGCTGATTTGGCACGCGATCACAATGCTAATGTATTAATTAGAGGCATAAGAGCGGTTTCTGATTTTGATTATGAATTTCAGCTAGCGAATATGAATCGACGCCTAAACCCAGATTTAGAAAGTGTATTTTTAACCCCGTCAGAGCGAAATTCGTTTATTTCGTCAACCTTAGTAAAAGAAGTGGCACGCCATAATGGTGATGTAAGCGAATTTGTAGACCCTATTGTAATGGCTGCACTTAATAAAAAGCTAGGTTGCAGCTACAGCAAATAAGCTAACGAGCGCATTACTTAAGTGCGCTATTCAAACTATTAACTCGCATTTTTGTTTTATTATATATCCAGGCTAACCCTAATAAATCTTTATTAATAATCAGCACCAAAGCCATTAGTAAGTCAATCGAGATAGTACCTATAACGTATACAGCCCAAAACCACCAATAATCAATATTACCAATAATAACAGTGTCATAATGCATACCTAAAAATAGCATCGCATTAATGCTCATTCCTGTGATTAAATATATAAGTGCCGTAGGGATCGTATACTTTGTTTTAATACCCCAAATTATTACTATTAATATGGTAACAATATCAAACATAAAATAATCTAAATAGGTAACTGTTTTTAAGCTTAGTACTGCACTAGAAAAGTAAGAAACCATCATAATAAGCGATAGCTGTACTCTACTTTTATCAGGTTTATTAATACTCGACGATAAATTAAATAAAAAGGCGATTAGAAATAGCCAAGTTACAAAGGCGCTTATGTTTTCACCTAAATCAACAATAAACCTTAAAAAATCAATCATTCGAGTTTATACCCACACAGCTATTATCATCTTTGCCTATAAACCTCAGAATACATGATTTTAGCTTTATCAGTCCCAAAAAGTCTTTATTTATAAAAAGCACTGTAATCATGAGTAAATCGATAACGTTAACGCCAATTGAATAAACACTCCAAAGCCACCATTCGTCAATGTTATTTAATACATACAAGTCGTAATAAATAGCGATTGTTAGGCAGGCATTAACAAATAATCCAAGAATAATATAATTACTGGCTGTAGAAGTTAATACATAAGAAGTGAATATAGCGGCTATTAATAGTGTAATTGTTAGTAAGTCGTAGAGAATCCAATCTAAGTAGATATTATTTAATATAAGCAGTAAATCACTAAAAATGTAGGAGCACATCATTATAGCGGCTATATAAATTAAAGACTTATCGGCCTTATTAATACCTGACACTAGCGAATATAAAAAGGCCATTAAAAAGCCCCATTGTATAAATGCGCTTACGTAATCAGCTAAAAGTAAGTCAAGTAGATACATTAATTATTGATTGTATTTTAATTTAGGTTTTTTAAAAAGAGATAGTACTTTGCTTTTTAGCTTATGTAAGCCGAGGAAATCTCGATCAACAATCAGAGCTATTACCATGATTAGGTCTATTAAATTTACAGAATATATATATACATCCCAAAAAAGCCAATACTCTTGATTGTTCAATACATACATATCTACATACATACATATAAAAAGTAATGAATTAATTGTTAAGCCTATAATTAAATAGAAAAAGGATGGGGTTGTTTTTTTTATTATAAAGTAGATAGCAGTAAGGGCTAAGATAGTTGCTATATCATAAATAGCCCAATCTAAGAAAACTCTAACTTTAATTGATAACCATGTAAAAAAATAATCTGATACTGTATACGAAACCATCATGATAAATGAACTGAGTAATAAAGTTGTATTTCTTTTAACATCTAGCGAATAAACGAAAATGTTAAAAAAAAACGCCATCAAAAAGCCCCACATTATAAAAGCCGATAACGAAAAAAAACCAAAAAACTCAGTTAAAAACATTTATTGCCTTATTTATTTAGGTTTAACTGGTGGGATCATACCACCACCACGTTGAAGCTCTACGCCACCAGCGGCTGCTAACCCCTCTTGAGAGAAGCTTACTGTATCAGATTGCAGGGTTTTAGGGCTAGCAGTTTGTTCCATTGCTGGCTTTAATTGTTGCGTTTTATTGTATGCTTGCATTTGTAGTTGGCTGTTAGCTGAAACTTGCATGTGATTATTCCTTGTAAGTGTTTTTGTATTGTTGGCGAAATCTTGTATTACACCTTTTAAAGAGGGTAATTAAATTTACCTTATATTTAGCAGCAACGTTTTTATCTAAGCTGTTACTGCATTTTACACTTATAACAAAAGCAACCACTGTGCCAACTTTTAATTAATACCTTGAAATAATCATAAAACTTTATATTTATAACTTAAATTAGTGTTTTTCACCCATAAAAAAACGCACGAGGGTAACCCGTACGTTTTTTACATCTAGGGAGTTTAAGCCACGAATTTACACGGGATCTCCGCTTTATTACTTAGCTTTAAAATATATTCCATTGCGACTTCATCGCAGTTTTCTTTACGTAAACAAAGCTCACAATCTTTCATTACTTTTTCTGGCAAGCTTTCTTTGGTACAAAAGCTAAAACGCTGTTTTTCAAAAAAATCTGGGACTCGGGTTAGCACTATTACTCTATTTAACGCCAATTTTTTGGCTTTCGCTAATAAATGTTCAACTAACTGCCGCCCTTGTCCTGACACTGCGCTTTGTGGGTCTATACCCAAAGAACGTATTTCCGCCAAACCTGTGTCGTAAATGTACAGTGAGGCACACCCCGATACTTTGCCGTTAATTTCGGTTACAGCAAATTCGTTAATCGAGTGCACCATATCACTTTTAGCCCGTGGTAGGTTTTCGCCTACCGTAGCCCAATGCTGAACTAGCTTAGCAATCGATTCAACATCGTCTAAATTGGCATCACGAACCGTTATTTGCTGTTTTTTTTTCGCAGCTTTAATAGCGCTGGTTACTTGCTCAATTGATGTTCCGCCAAGTGCTTGACGCGCTTTAATGCAGGCGTCAATTTCTAGTACCGGATAAACATCATCTGCAAATACGTCACTTACCGATTTATATTGCTCAAGCGATAAGTCTTCAAGCGTTTTACCTTCACTAATGGCCAATTGTACCAGTACACCCACAATATGGTGCCCTTCTCTAAAAGGTACGCCCTTAGCTACCAAGTAGTCTGCAAGCTCAGTTGCATTTGCATGGCCACCTTTTGCCGCTGCAAGTGTACGTTCGCCTTTTACTTTAATACCTTTAATACACGCTTGTGCCATATGAATACAGGCAAGCCACGTTGGCATAGCGTCAAATATGCCTTCTTTGTCTTCTTGCATATCTTTATTATAAGCAAGTGGCAGTGCTTTTAGGGTCATCATCATGGCGCTAAATGCACCAAAAACGCGTCCGGTTTTACCACGAATTAGTTCCAGTGCATCAGGGTTCTTTTTTTGTGGCATCAGCGATGAGCCCGATGTCACATTATCCGCAAGCTCTATAAATCCGGCTTCGCCTGAGTTATAAAAAATAAGATCTTCTGACATACGCGATAAGTGAATCATCGAAATAGACGCACAACTTAATAGCTCTACTACAAAATCACGATCAGATACGCCATCAAGGCTATTTTTAGTCGCTCCTGTAAAGCCTAAACCCTGTGCTAATGCTTGACGATCAATTGGATAAGCCGTACCCGCTAATGCGCCACTGCCCAGTGGGCAAAAGTTCATCCGCGCTTTAGCATCTTGCAGGCGGCTTTCATCACGCTCTAGCATTTCTACGTAAGCCATACACCAGTGACTAAACAATACCGGTTGTGCACGTTGTAAATGCGTATAACCTGGTAAAATAGTCCCAAGCTCACGCTCTGCTAATGCAACAAACTCACCCTTTAACTGGGCAATGGCTTTTAAAATATGATCAGCAGTATCGCGACACCACAATCTAAAATCGGTGGCTACTTGGTCATTACGGCTGCGCCCTGTATGTAATTTTTTAGCTAAATCACCTACTTTTTCGATTAACGCAGCTTCAACATGAGAATGAATATCTTCTGCGCCTGAAGTTGCTACCGCTTGTGGATCTGCTTTTACTTCTTCAAGCAATTGGTACAATGCTGCAACTAACTCTTGGTGCTCGTCACTTGATAACACATTAACTTGCTCAAGTGCACCAGCCCATGCAACAGAGCCTATTATATCTTGCTCTGCTAATTGATAATCGAAAGGAAGAGAGTCGTTAAATTGCTTAAACGCCTCGTCTGGACCCGTAGAAAAACGCCCGCCCCATAATGCCATGAAATCTCTCCAAACCCGATATTGCCCCTTTTAACAAGGGGCGTAAAAATTACTTTTTAGCTAATGCTTTTATTCTGCTTGAAAGCGAGAATAAACGAATAAAGCCTTCTGCGTGTGATTGGTCGTACACATCATCTTCACCAAAGGTAGCAAACGCTTCGCTGTATAAACTGTGTGGCGACTGCTTTTGCACTGCTGTAACTTGGCCTTTATATAGCTTAAGCACAACTTCACCTGTTGCATCTTTAGAAAGTGCTTCAGCACCAGCTAAAATAGAGTCTTTAAGTGGTGTAAACCAACGACCGTCATACACTAAATGTGCAAATTCGCCGCCTAGTACTTCTTTCCACTTACGGCTTGCTTTATCAAGCACCAGTTCGTCAATAGCTTGCAGTGCCGCCATCATTACGGTGCCACCTGGGGTTTCGTAACAACCGCGCGATTTCATACCCACTAAACGGTTTTCTACAATATCAACACGACCAACACCATGAGGCGATGCAATATCGTTTAATTTAACTAAACAATCATAAGGTTTAAGCTGCTCACCATTTACTGCAACAACTTCACCTTCAACTACATTTAGTGTTACTAGTTCAGCTTTATCTGGCGCTTGCTCTGGAGAGTTTGTCCAGGTCCACACTTTTTCACTTGGTTGGCACCATGGATCTTCAAGTTCGCCGCCTTCGTGCGAAATATGCCATGCGTTTGCATCACGGCTATAAATTTTTGTAGCCGATGCCGAGCATGGAATATCGCGCTCAGCTAAGTAATCTAGCAATGACTCACGGCTTGATAAATCCCATTCACGCCATGGCGCAATTACTTGTAAATCAGGCGCAAGCGCTGCAAAACACGATTCAAAACGTACTTGGTCGTTACCTTTACCTGTACAACCATGAGAAAGTGCATCGGCACCCACTTTACGCGCAATTTCTACCTGTGCTTTAGCAATAATTGGGCGCGCCATAGACGTACCTAATAAATAAGTACCTTCGTAAATTGAGCCTGTTTTAAGCGTAGGGTAAATGTAATCACTTACCATTTCGTCTTTTAAGTCAACTACATAACACTCAGAAGCACCCGATGCGATAGCTTTAGCTTCTACGCCTTCAAGTTCCTCTGCACCTTGGCCAACATCGGCCACAAAGGCAATAACTTCACAGCCGTAATTCTCTTTTAACCATGGCACAATGGCCGACGTATCAAGTCCACCTGAATAGGCTAAAACGACTTTTTTAAATGAACTCATAGGTGTTCCTTAACAAAATTTGGATTTAATAATGTAACTAGCAGAGCGTTTTGCGCATGCATACGATTCTCGGCTTGTTGTATAATTTTTGACGCTGGACCGTCCATTACCTCAGAGGTAATTTCGAACTCACGGTGTGCCGGTTGGCAATGTAACACTGTTGTTGCACCGGTTTGCTCTAATAATGCTTTATTTAATTGATAAGGCATGTATTTTTCTTTTACTAACTCAAGTGGTGTGGTGTCGCCCATTGATACCCAAGTGTCGGCGTATACTGCGTTTGCACCAACAGCAGCTTCTACTCTGTCGCTCACCATTACTGATGCACCATTCATTGCTGCTATTTGTTCCGCTTTTTTCAGAATTTGTGAATCTGGAGAACATCCTTTAGGCGTAACGGCAACAAAGTCTGTACCTAATGTTGCAGCAAGCAACATTAATGAATGCGTTACGTTGTTGCCCTCACCTAAATAAGCTAACTTTAATTGACTCACATCGCCATGCACTTCTTGTAGTGTTAAAAAATCAGCAAGTGCTTGGCAAGGATGATATAAATCACACAAGCTATTAACTACTGGCACCGATGAATACTGCGCTAATGTGGTTAATGTACTGTGCTGATTTACGCGCGCTACAATACCATCTGCCCAGGTAGAAATATTAAGAGCAAAATCTTTTACTGACTCACGTGCACCCATCGCGCCATTTTGTTGATCTAAATACACGGCATGGCCGCCTAAGCGATTTATACCAATATCAAACGATAAACGTGTACGTAAGCTTTGTTTTTCAAATAAAGTAACCACTGACTTACCAGCTAATACTTGGCTGTATTTTTTAGGGTTTGCTTTAATATCTTGCGCTAGCTTTAATAAGTTAAGTGCGCCTTGTTGGTCTAATTCTAAACCCGTTAAAAAATTCTCAAACATAATAAACCTATGGTGTAATTTTAGTTCCGACATGCTTGCCTTGCAGCAAAGCTGTTAAGTTTTCTGGCTTTTGCCAGCTGGAAATATACACACCGCGTCGTAAGTGTTGGGCAGCGTGAAGACTGGTCTTAACTTTGACCTCCATCCCGCCCACAATTACTCCTTCATTTATTAAAGTATCAATGTGTTTTGTATCTAGTTGATGTAAAGGCTGCTTATTTGCATCAAGCACTGCTTCAACATCGGTCATAAATATTAGTTCTGCGTTTAAGTTGTTGGCAATTGCAGCGGCGGCTTCGTCAGCATTAACGTTGTACCAAAGCCCTTGCAAGTCAAAACCAATTGAGCTGACAATTGGCATACGGCCAATTTTTAGTAAATCGTTAATAATCGAATCATCGTTACTGGTGCATTTACCCACTAAACATAATGCTTTTAGCTTTTGCGTAGCAGTAACACCGGCTTCGTACAAACTTAAACCAACTGGTTTATGGCCAGCATTAATTGCCGCACTCATTAATTGTTTATTAGCACAACCTGCAAGCGCGCCAACTATGTAAGGCATTTGCTCTTTAGGGCTAATACGTAAACCTTGATGCTTTGCGCTAGCAAAACCAGCGTCTTTAAGCCAAGTGTCTACAAGCGCGCCTCCGCCATGCACAATGACAAACTGCGCGTTGTGCTGCTCATTAAGTACTGAAAATAATGCTTTAGCCGCGTTTTCGGTATTAAGTACAGCGCCACCAAGTTTAATTACCCAGGTTTTTTTACTCATTTAAAACGATCCTTTTAAGCCTGTGGTATGCGCCAATCCCATTGATAAATTAATACACTGCAAAGCTTGCCCTGCAGCACCTTTTAATAAATTATCAATGGCAGCTATAACAATTAACTGTGTGCCTTGTTGCTGCCAGCCAATATCTACATATGGCTGTTTAGCTACGCCTTTAATTGAGGGGATTTTATCGCCCAGCAAACGAATTAACGGCTCATCGGCAAGTACTTGGTACGCTTGTGTTACTTGCTCAATGGTGACATTAGGTTTTAATTGCACATAAATAGTTTCTAAAATACCACGTGGGAAGTTACCTAAATGCGGTGTAAATAAAACATCGTGACCAAGGTGTTGCTCTATTTCAGGGCCATGACGATGATTAAATAAACCATAAGGGGCAAGCGATACTTCGCAAAAATGAGTACCAATGCTAGCTTTACGCCCTGCGCCGGTTACACCCGATACCGCATTAATTATAATTGTTTGCTCAGTTAATAAGTCGGCCTGCTGCAAAGGCTTAAGCGCATTAAGCGCAGCCGTAGGGTAACAACCAGCTACAGCTACTAATTGCGCCGCGGCAATAGCATCGCTATTCCACTCAGCCAAACCATAAGCAGCTTGATCTAATAACTCTGGATGTTGATGCTCAAAGCCATAATAAGTAACGTAGTCGTCATTGCTCGCAAGGCGATACCCACCAGATAAATCAAATACCTTTTTACCCATGGCTAAAAAACGCGGCGCTAAATCTACGCTTACTTTATGATCGGTACATAAGCACACGTAATCGGCACTGTTTTCAATATCGCTAAAAGCAGATTCACTAAGAGGTAGTAAAGGCTGATCGAGTAGCCCTAAGTGTTCGGGGTATAAATCACTCAGCAGTTTATTTTTATCTAAGCTACCTTGAGATACATAACAGCCAGTTAAAATTAGTTTAGGGTGCTTAGCAACTAAACTTGCTAGTTCTGCGCCGCTATAACCGCTTGCGCCAATAATCACTACATTCATTGTTTACTCGTTATTTAAAATTATTACTACTTATCCATGTTGTTCGCTTAAACTAGCTCTGAGGCTAATTAAGACTTTAATTTATTAATGAATGTTGATTATCGTCGTATTATTTTCATGGCGCTACTTTTAAAATATTTATGCTTAAAAAGTGAATTGATATTCATCATAAATACTTTTATATTGTTATGCAATTAAATTGATTACTTATTTTGGATTTTTTATGTCTTTGCCTTCATTTATTTCTATGTACCAACAATTAATTGCAGCACCTTCTATTAGTGCCATTGAAGATAGCCTGTGTATGAGTAATAAAAATGTTATTGAATTACTGGCACAATGGTGTGAAAGCTTAGGTTTTAGCTGTGAAATAATTGAATTAGAAGGCGGCAAAGGTCGCTATAATTTATTAGCTAAACGCGGTAAAGGCGATGGTGGATTAATGCTCGCTGGCCATACCGATACAGTGCCATTTGACGATAGCCGCTGGAATCATAATCCATTTAAATTGACCGAGCACAACAACAAACTATATGGCTTAGGTAGTATTGATATGAAAGGCTTTTTTGCTTTTGTACTGCAAGCTATTAGTGAACTTGATGAAAAACAGCAAACTCAGCCTATTTTGATCTTAGCCACCGCCGATGAAGAAACAACAATGGCCGGTGCTCAGCAAATTTGTAAACATCCAAATTTAAAACCGGATCGCTGTATAATTGGCGAACCCACTGATATGACTCCGGTATTTACACATAAAGGGCATATGAGTACCGCAATTAGAGTAGTCGGACGCTCAGGCCATAGCTCAGATCCCGAACGTGGTGTTAACGCCATCGAAGTAATGTACAAAGTGATTACAAAACTACTGATCTTAAAAGAACAGTTAAAGCATAAATATTCAATAGAACACTTTGAAATACCCTATCCAACCTTAAATTTTGGTAATATTCATGGTGGCGACAACGCCAACCGAATTTGTGGTTGCTGCGAAATGCATATAGATATGCGCCCATTACCGGGCTTAAGCGTGCAAGAACTGCAAATGTTAGTACTTGATGCAACTCACGAAATAAACCAGCAATACCCAAATGCCGTAAGCGTAATTGATTTACACGAACCAATCCCGGCATTTACTGGTAGCACCAATAGCGCTTTGGTTAAACTAGCCGAAAAAATAGCGGGGCAAAAAGCGGTGGCGGTAAACTACTGTACTGAAGCGCCATTTATTCAACAGCTTGGTTGTGAAACCATAGTAATGGGCCCCGGCTCTATAAACCAAGCGCACCAACCTGATGAGTTTTTAGCAATGGAAAAAATTAAGCCTTCACAGCAAATTATCACTAATATAATTAAAGCGAGTTGCTTTAGCTTTTCTTAATTGCCATTGTAAAACTAAAAAAGACGCTATTAAGCGTCTTTTTTATTTAAGCTAATATTTTAATTACATATACTTGCTTAAGTACTTTTTAAATACCGGATCTGTTTTAGCCAACTCTTTTTGTTCTGCTAAAATTTCTTTTAAAATAACGCCTGATGTAAGTGGGTTAGCAAGTACTACCCTAAATACCACTGTGGGCTGATTATCGTATTGAGTAGGCGTTAAACGCGTACGTGATACAAATGATCGTCCTGATTCACGTTGCCGTTTTTGCATACTTGCAGTAAAGCGATTAAGTGAGGCAAAAATATCAATCCGTGTTTGCGGATCAGCATCTGCAATTGCCTGCTTTATTTGTTTAGGCACATAACGATACGTTAATAAGCACAGCTCTGGCTCTGAAATCAGCTCAAAATCTTCATCTGCTTTAATTAAATTAGCAAAGTAATGGGCTTTTTTAATACTACGATCGATTAGCATTTCGTAGCCTTTACGGCCAATTACACGTAAGCAAGCATGTACTAACATTGCCATACCCGGGCGACTTCCCTCAAGTGTATGGCTACCTAAATCTTTTGAGCCTTTACGTAAAATATACTCTGCATGATGTTCAATTGCATCGGTAGCGGTTGGATCTTTAAACAACACCAGCCCAGCTCCCATAGGAACATACATTTGTTTGTGTGCATCAATGGTAATTGAGTCTGCGCGCTCAACACCTTTGAGTAAATGGCGATGGGTATTAGATAACAAAGTTGCCCCGCCCCATGCAGCGTCAACATGAAAGTGGCAATTAATGTCTTGTGCTAAATCTGCCATCGCTTCAAGGGGATCGATATTACCAGTTTCTGTGGTACCCGCTACTCCAATAATGGCCATTACTTTAATACCTTGCGCTTCAAGCTCTAAGGCTTTTTCGCGCATGGCATTAACATCAACTTTATTGTTTTCGCATGTTTTAATACCCACTAAGTTTTCACGACCAATTCCTAATAAATCAGCCGCTTTACCTAACGAATAATGGCCTCGCTCAGAAATTAAAATAGCTAAGCCTTTATAGCCGTAATGCAGCATACCAGCAATTAAGCCTTGTGCGCCTATCCCCCTAAAATCGCCATCAGGTTTTAATAAGCGATTTCGCGCAATCCATAACGCCGTAATATTGGCTACAGTACCGCCTGAGCAAAATGCACCTAATGATGTTTTTGCACTGTGCATCCATTTAGCATAAAACTCGTGTTGTTGGCCGTACGCTAAATGGTGCATCATTCCAAGCACTTGGCGCTCAAGTGGGGTAAAAGCTTTAGAGGTTTCTATTTTTACTAGGTTTTGATTTAGCCCTACCATTAGCTTTGACAGTGGTAGTAAAAAATGAGGTAAAGCTGAAGTCATATGGCCAATAAAGCTAGGCGCTGCGGTATGCACAGAGTGTGCAACCAGCTGCTCCATTATATCTTGCGCATAAGCAGATACAAACGTTGGATCCTCTGGGATCATCGCCGACTGAAAGTCTTTTTCAATTTCGTGTAATGGTTTTTCAATTGCCGCAATGTTTTCGTTTAAAAAACCTGCTAAATTACTCGATATTTCAAGCTCTATTTTGCTTAAAGTTGAGTCTGGCGCTTCAGGTACAGTAAATATACGCTTAAGGCTTTCTTTAGAGGCGACGGCAAAACGCTTTTGATCCATCTTAATACCTAGTGTGTGGCTAAAACGCCTGTTACTCTATTAAACACACTAAATTAAGGTGCTATTTTAGTAACAGGGTTTTTAATAATTGCGCTAACTTTACTGCAATATTAAGAAAATGTCTCGCTTAAAGCCATAAAAACGCTAAATGACATGACAAATAATACTAATTTTGGCTGTTTTTTATCTTTTTAATTCAAAATCAATTAAGTCATTGGGCATTTGTTTTTTTTGCGTATAATTAATTTAACAATAAAAAGGGAATTATATGCTACAAGGAAAACTAAGAATAAATGGATTAATAAGCGCTTTTATGCTGTTTTTAATCAGTTTAATTATCTGTGTTTATTATACTTATAGCACCATTCGCAGTGATGTAATTAACACTCTCGATAATCGTCTTATTAATGCAGCCACCAGCGTTAAATATATTTTGGGCGATGACTATCACAGTAAAATAAATAAAACCCAAACTATTAGCTTTGCAACTTACGAAAGTAAAAGTAAGCAGCTTTCTGAGCTTGCACAAGCACTCGATATTGCTTACGTGTATTCTATGGTGTTAATTAATGGCAAGGTTCATTTTAGCGCCTCTAGCTACACCCAAGAGGATCAAAATAGTGGCAAGGTAACCCAGTTTTTAGATTTATACCCAGAGGCAACTAAAACTAATATTGGTGCCTTTTTATCTACTGAGCCTGTTTTTGAAATATCGAGTGATCAATGGGGCGACTTTAAAACTATTTTTATCCCGCATATTGATAAAAATGGCATTACATATTTAACTGCTGCCGATATAAGCCTTAAAACTATTAATAATAAGTTAGCGAAAAGCGCCTCAACATCGGCTGTTTTAGGCGGCTTTTTTTTAGTTATTATTATATTGTTGCTGATTATGTATAACTACGCGACTAAACGCGCTGCCATGAGAGACTCTGGTAGTGGTTTTGCTAATCATATTGCGCTTGAAAAATATTTTTTAAATACCCCTGTTCACCATATGCAAATGGCCATAATTTGGGTGAACGAAATTGAAAATATAAACCGCTTTTACGGTACTAAAGTGGGTGACAAAGTAATGAAAAAATTACTAATACACTTTAAAAAGCACAGCAATGTAAATTATCGTATTTATCGTGTAGCAACCAATAAACTGGTGTTACTAACCCCCAAAGAAACCCCATACGAAGAGCTAAGTAATTTAATCCAATCATATAATTTTAATACGCCATTTTTAACCAATCCCTTTATTTACATTACGTTATGTTCAGGTATTGCCCGAGGAAACAAGTCGTTACTGCTAAAAAATGCCCATATTGCGGCTTTACAGGCAAAACAAGGTAACCTTAGTGTTGTTAATTACTCTGAGGCTATAAATGACTCAAAGTCGCTGTATTTATATAATTTAGAAATAGCAAAAGAAGTACGTGAAGCGTTTGAGCAAAAGCGCGTTGTGCCCTATTTTCAGGCTGTTATTGATATAGAGTCTAAACAAACACTACACTACGAGTGCACGCCACGAATAGTGACTTCACAGGGCGAAATTTTAAAACCCGATGCATTTTCAAATACCGTAATACGCTTGCGTATGGATGGCTTATTAACCCGTACATTATTTTCACAGTGTCTTAGCCGCTTTCGTAAAACACAAATTAGCTGGAGTTTAAATATTACTATTGAAGATATATTAGACCCTAGCATAAATGAATACATTGCTTACGAGTTACAGCGCTATCCGTACCCTGCAAATATCACTTTAGTTTTATTTGAACCACAAGTTATCGCCAATTATTCAAGCGTAAGGGCATTTATAACTATGGTTAAAAGTAAGGGGATCAAGGTGATGATTAACAGTTTTGGCAATGACTTTGCAAATACACTCAATATTTTAAAATTGGAAATTGACGTAATAAAGTTAGATGGCATGCTAATAAAGCAAATAGTTAATGATGAGAACACGGCGCTATTTGTTGATTACACAGCCAATTTTGCAAAGCAGCAAAATATTCAACTAATTGCTTCTATGGTAGAAAACAAAGCTATTGCTACGGCACTCAAAAAAGTAAATGTGACGCTAATGCAGGGTAGTTACATTGCCCACCCAGCGCCACATGTTAATCCATTATTTGAGTAGTAAAGTTAATCAACCCTGAGTTAAATTAATAACTAAGCGGTGGCTTTGTTGGCCACTGGCCCAGTATTTCCGCTCAAATGGGGTGATTGCTTCATCTGCCCCATAAGCAGAAACCTGACAAGCATTACCGGTTAGTTCAAGTGCTCTGGCAAACTCTTTAACGTAAATATCCCAGTTACTGCGAACCTCTAATTTACCGCCTAACTTTACAATAAACGGAAAAATAGCCGCGCCGTGCCAACGCCTACGAATATGTTTAGATTTAGGCCACGGATTGGGGTAAAGCAAATAATGGTGACTAGGTTGCCAGTTTGCAGCCACGGCTAAACGCCAAAAGTCGTTTAAATCTGCTTGCACCAAAATATATTGCCCACTGTCGGTTTGTTTATACTCTACATCGTGCTTATCTAACCGGTGCGACGATTTATCAATACCAATTACCAGCGCATCGAGATGGCGCTTAGCTAAATTAGCGGTACTTTCTCCTACACCACAACACGAATCTAAAATAAGTGGGCCATTAAACGCCTGTACTTTAGCATTCACCTCATCAAACGCTGTTTGTGTATGCGCTGCTATTGGCTTTTTAAACTCTGCGTTTAAATGCTTGCTAACTATGTCATCCAGCTTTTCGTGAATACCCGCTTGATTAGATACAATACTACGCGAATTTGCATCAGTCATTAGTGTCTTAGCCCCACACCTTTTTTAATTAATGTCAGCGCTAAGGTAAATAACGCGATAATAAATACTAAAATAACACCAAGTGCCAAGCTTAAATCAACATCCGACACGCCTAAAAACCCATACCTAAACGCGTTAACCATATAAATAATAGGATTTACTTGTGATACGTTTTGCCAAAACTCTGGCAGTAAGGTAATTGAATAAAACACCCCACCTAAATAAGTTAGCGGCGTTAAAATAAAGGTAGGAATAATACTAATATCGTCAAAGCTATTTGCATATATAGCATTTATTAAGCCACCGAGTGCAAATACTGCAGAGGTTAAAATAACGGTAGCCATAATGATAAAAATATTATGAATTTGAATATCAACAAATAATAACGATACGCAGGTAACAATAAAGCCCACCATTATTCCGCGCGTCATACCACCGCCCATATAGCCAAGCACAATAATATAGTTTGGCACTGGGGCTACAAGTAGCTCTTCAATACTTTTTTGAAATTTAGTCGAGTAAAAACTTGAGGCTACATTAGAATAAGAGTTAGTAATAACCGACATCATTATCAGCCCAGGTACTATAAACTCCATATAACTAAAGCCGCCCATATCACCAATACGTGAGCCTATTAAGTTACCAAAAATAACAAAATATAAACTCATGGTAATTGCTGGAGGTACTAAGGTTTGCACCCAAATACGTAAAAAACGAATACACTCTTTAATCCAAATACTTTTTAAGGCTACGTCATATTTAAACATTTACTTGCCTCGACCTTGTTCTAATAATCCAACAAATAACTCTTCTAATCTATTTGCTTTGTTACGCATACTCAATACGGTATTACCTTGCTCAGTTAGCGCACTAAATACAGCGTTTAAGCCTTGCGATTTAGCCACTTCAACTTCAATAGTATGCTCGTCGTCCATAGTAAATTTATAACCCTCAAGCGTAACTGGCTTAGCCGGTGTTTTTAAATCTAAAATAAAGGTTTCTTTATCAAGCTTAGATAACAGTGCTTTAATTGTGGTGTTTTCAACAATCAAGCCATTGTCTATTATGGCTATGTTTTTACACAATAACTCTGCTTCTTCTAAGTAATGAGTGGTTAAAATAATGGTGACGCCCTGCTCATTAATTTGGCGTAAAAAATCCCACATTGAACGACGCAGCTCTATATCAACACCAGCCGTTGGCTCATCTAAAATCAGTAATTTAGGCTCATGCATAAGTGCGCGAGCAATCATTAAACGGCGTTTCATGCCACCTGAAAGCGTACGCGCTTGTTTATCTTTTTTATCCAGCAGCCCCAATTGGGTTAAATACTTTTCGGCGCGTTTATGTGCTTCGCCGCGTGGTACACCATAATAACCCGCTTGAGTTACTAATATTTGAGTTAGGGTTTCAAATTGGCTAAAGTTAAACTCTTGCGGCACTAAGCCTAAATGCGTTTTAGCGGCCTCTAAGTCGGTGTCTATGTCGCAACCAAACACCTCAACCTTACCTTTTGTTTTATTTACCAGTGATGAAATAACACCAATTGTGGTCGACTTACCCGCTCCATTAGGGCCAAGTAAGGCAAAAAAATCACCCTCTCGCACTTGTAAATCAATACCCTTTACAGCTTCAACCCCATTAGTATAAACCTTGGTAAGGCCTGCTATATTTAAAGCAATTTGTTGCTTACTCATGACTTGCCCTCACCATAACCCCAACGCTTTGTTAGGTTATGTTCAATGTTTAAATGATCTAAAATTCGCGCCACCATAAAATCAACTAAGTCGGCAATACTTTGCGGCTGATGATAAAAACCCGGCGACGCAGGCATAATAGTGACCCCTAAGCGTGAAAGCTTAAGCATGTTTTCCAGATGAATTTGATTAAATGGTGTTTCGCGTGGCACTAAAATAAGATGGCCACGCTCTTTAATTACCACATCAGCGGCGCGCTCTAGTAAGTTGTCAGATGCACCTACAGCAATAGCCGAAACCGTGCCCGCGCTACAAGGGCACACTATCATTTTTTTAGGGGCAGCTGATCCTGAGGCTACCGGGCTAAACCAGTTGTCTTTACCATATACTTTTAGCTGTTCTGGCTTGGCGTTATATAGCGCACTTAATAGCTCACTGGCTTTGGTTTCATTACCTGAGAGCTTAATACCAGATTCAATATCAAATACCACTCGCGCTGCACTTGAAATAAGCACATACACCTGAAATTGCTGCTCTATTAATACCTCTAATAATCTCAAGCCATAAGGCGCACCCGACGCGCCACTAAATGCTAAGGTAATTGTGTCTTTAAATTGCAAATTATTCTCCGCTGTATTTATTAGCCAGTGCATCGACTAGTTGCTGATGCAGGCCATTAAAACTACCATTGCTCATTATTAAAATATGTTGATTAGCTGCTATATTATCAAGTACGGTATCAATAATTACCTGGGTACTGGTAAAACACTGCATACCGGCTGTAGCCGCTTGTTCGCTCAGCGACCAGCTTAGGTTTTCTGGCTCAAAAAGCAGTACCTCATCAGCATCACTCAACGAGGCAAGCAATGTATGTTGATGCACGCCCATTTTCATGGTGTTTGATCGCGGTTCTAAAATAGCAATTATTTTATCACTGCCTACTTTAGCGCGCAGCCCTGCTAATGTGGTTTGAATAGCCGTTGGATGATGTGCAAAATCGTCATACACTTTTATATTATTAATATCGGCTTTGAGCTCCATGCGTCGTTTAGGGCTAATAAACTCGCCAAGTGCCGCTATACTATGCTCAACGGCAATGCCCACATGGCGCGCAGCTGCGATTGCCATAATAGCATTTTTAACGTTGTGCTCACCCATTGCCTGCCAATTAACGGTGCCTTGTTTTTCATTATTTAAAAACACTTTAAACTCACTGCCATCGGCTTTTATTAGTTCATAATTCCAATCAATACCCAAGGTTTCACTTTCGCTCCATAGTCCTTGAGTTATTACATCACTAAGTGCTTGATCATCCTTTGGCCAAATAACTTTGCCACTTTGTGGTACTGTACGTATTAAATGATGAAATTGTTTTTTAATCGCGTTTAAATCTTCAAAAATATCGGCATGATCAAACTCAAGATTATTTAAAATAAGTGTTCGCGGTAAATAATGCACAAACTTACTGCGCTTATCAAAAAATGCAGTGTCGTATTCGTCTGCTTCAATAACAAAAAAGGGGGTTTCGCCTACTTTGGCCGACACGCCAAAATTTTGTACTATGCCGCCAATTAAAAAGCCCGGTTTTAAACCCGCATACTCTAAAATCCATGCAAGCATACTCGCTGTGGTGGTTTTACCATGTGTACCAGCAACAGCAAGTACCCATGAATTTTGTAATAAGTTATGTTTTAGCCATTCAGGCCCAGATGTATAAGGCAGACCTTTATCAAGTACATATTCAACGCATGGATTGCCTCGGCTCATGGCATTGCCAATAACCACCATGTCTGGCGCTGGCTCTAATTGGGTTACCTCGTAGCCCTGGGTTAGCTCAATTCCGAGCTCTTCAAGCTGCGTGCTCATAGGTGGATAAACGTTTTGATCAGACCCCGTTACTTTATGGCCAAGCGATTTAGCAATCGCAGCTATCCCACCCATAAAGGTGCCACAAATACCTAAAATATGAATATGCATCTACTTTCCTTTAATCGTGTGCTTACTTTGCACAGCAGCAAAGTTTAATGGCGCTATAATGCCAAAATTCGCGCTTCGTTACCATTGTGCGTGCGCATTTCACTGTTGCCAAAAACGCCTAAGTAACTTAATAATTAAGCCACTGAAGTTAAAAGTATCACTGACAAAAAAGCCTTCCACACTAGGAAGGCTTTTAAACGCTTAAATTAAACGAGTCAAAAATATTAATTACAGCGTTAAAAATACAATTAACCCGACCCCTAGCAATAATCGGTAAATAACAAATGGCAACATTCCCATGCGTTCTATTACTTTTAAAAACATATAAATACAGGCATAAGCCGATAAGAATGACAACACAACACCTAATAACAAGGTGTTCCAGTCAACTACATGCTCCCCTAGTGCAAGCTCAACGGTATAGTAAAGGCCCATCATAGAAATGATAGGTATTGCCAGTAAAAACGAAAAGCGTGCAGCACTTTGTTTATTCATGCCAAGCATTAAACCCGCAGTCATAGTAATACCTGAACGTGACGTGCCTGGGATCATCGCAACGGCCTGTGCTAGGCCTATAATAAGCGCGGTTTTCCAATTTAGCTGATAAATCGTTTTAGTTTGCTTACCTTTTGCATCCGCATACCAAAGCAATAAACCAAATATAATGGTGGTAACCGCGATCACCCATGCGCTACGCAAATAAAGCTCTATCATATCTTTTAAAAGCAAACCTAAAATAGCGGCTGGAATTGTGCCTAAAATTATCCACCAGCCTAATTTACTGTCATCGGTGCTACCTTGCGCACCAAACGACTTAAACCATGCACTAAGTATGCTGCTTACTTCTTTACGAAAATAAATCACTACTGCAATTAAAGTACCTACATGTACTGCAACATCAAATGCTAACCCTTGATCTTCCCAGCCTAATATTTGCGATGGTAAAATTAAGTGCGCAGAGCTAGAAATAGGCAAAAATTCAGTAAATCCCTGAATAAGAGCTAAAACAATAATTTCAATAATACTCATGGGTTAGAAAACTCCACTTTCCATAGTTTTTGTTGAGGGTTGTTGTACTCGCGCCAAAGCTCGGCAATGGTTTGCTGTGCAACAGGGTGATAAAAATGTGGAGCTACTTCAGCTAGAGGCTGTAATACAAAGGCGTTTTTTGTAATTTCGTCACGTGGTAACTGTGCGGGAGAGTCGCAAATTACATCATCATAAAATAGTAAATCTAAATCGAGGGTCCGCGGGCTAAACTTTTTATCGTTTGCAGTACGACCATTATTGCGCTCAATTTGCTTTAGTAAGCTACATACATTTGCTAATGGCATATCGGTTGTAGCACCAACCACCGAGTTATAAAAGTTATTACCAGCAAATCCAACCGCTTCACTTTCAAATACTGAAGAATGCACTAAGTCGTTAAAGTGCGGCTTAAGCGCTATGAGCGCGCAGCGCATATAATGCGCTTTATTAATATTTGACCCTAAACTAATATAAATTTGCGCCATTTAAATACTTGCCTTAGTACGCGTAATTTCAACACCCACAGTTTGCGCCTGAGCAACGGCTGCAGGTTTACTTACTCGAATAGTAACTTGTGGGGTATTAAACTCAGTCAAAATTATATGCGCTAATTGCTCAACTAAGGTTTCGAGCAGCTCTACCGGCTTTGCCGTACTGTGCTCAATAATCCGCTCACTTACTTTTGCATAATCGAGTGCTAAATTAATATCATCGTTTGCAGCTGCAGGTTTAATATCACTTAACATTTCAACGTCAAAGTAAAGGCTTTGTTTACTTTCTTTTTCAAAGTCGTACACTCCAATAATAGTGTCGACGTGTAATTGCGATATAAATACCTTGTCCATTAATGCTCCTAATGACAGTAACAAGCCACTGAGTTAACTGCATAATGTATCAATTAAATTAATACTGTATATACTTTAAGCAGTGTTTAAATACATATAAATTACTTCTACAATAACAAGGTAGCTATACTAGTTAGTAATTAAAGCAGTTTATAAATTTTGACGTCAATAATAGCCGAAAAAGTACAATTAAAAAATAAGGAAGCACGTGTTAGCCACTTTAATGTTTATTTTAGCCTATTTACTTGGGTCGATTTCGTCGGCCATACTCGTCTCGCGGTTATTTAAACTCCCCGATCCGCGTAGTAATGGCTCTAATAATCCAGGGGCAACTAATGTTTATCGGCTGGGGGGCGCACTACCCGCTTGTTTAGTACTGGTATTTGATATTTTAAAAGGCACTATTCCCGTTTGGGGGGCTTACTTTTTAGATCTTGAGCCGCTTGCGCTTGGTTTAGTCGCTGTGGCTGCCTGTTTAGGGCACATGTTCCCGTTATTTTTTGGTTTTAAAGGAGGTAAAGCGGTAGCCACTGCTTTTGGGTCTTTATTACCTATAGGGCTATCTCTGGCGGGTTTGTTAATTTGTACTTGGTTTATTATGGTAGCAATAACGCGCTATTCTTCTCTTGCTGCCTTAGTTGCGGTTTCGCTTGCACCTTTATACACTTGGTTAATAAAGCCACTTTATACGCTACCCGTTACCTTTATTACGGTACTAATTATTTTTAGGCATCGCTCTAATATCGCACGGTTATTTAGTGGTGACGAGCCAAAAGTGGGCGCTAAAAAAGCACCCACTGATGAAAAAAGCGATATTTAACTGCTATTAAATGGCTTCTAGACTGTCGATTGGCCAGCGTGGTTTAGTTTTCATATCAAGGGTAGCAAATTGCCCTGCTTTTAATCTTTGCATCCCTGCGTACGCAATCATAGCGCCATTGTCGGTACAAAATTCGGTACGCGGATAATACACTTGGCCTTTCATACCTTGCATCACACGCTCTAACTGCAAACGTAGCTGCGTATTAGCACTTACACCACCAGCAATTACTAACCGTTTAATACCGGTTTGCTTAAGTGCACGTTTGCATTTTATTACCAAGGTATCGATAACCGCGGTTTGAAATGCATGCGCTATATCGGCTTTAGTTTGCTCGTCATCATTGTTTTCACGAATAGTGATAGATGCTGCTGTTTTTAAACCACTAAAACTAAAATCTAAGCCGGGCTTGTCTGTCATCGGACGTGGAAATATAAATCGCTTAGCTACTCCCTGCTCTGCCATTTTAGCTAAACGTGGGCCACCGGGATAATCTAGTCCTAGTAATTTTGCTGTTTTATCAAATGCTTCGCCTGCTGCATCATCAACCGACTCACCCAGCACTTCATATTGACCTATACCAGCTACTTTAACCATCATGGTGTGTCCACCCGATACTAGCAAAGCAATAAACGGAAACTCAGGAACATTTTCCTCAAGCATGGGCGCTAATAAATGCCCTTCCATATGATGCACTGCTACTGCGGGAATATCCCAACCATAAGCAAGAGAGCGACCAATTGAGGTGCCAACTAGAAGTGCGCCAACTAAACCTGGGCCTGCTGTATACGCAACGCCATCTAAATCTTCAGGGCCGCAACCCGCTTGTGCAAATGCAGCGTCGATAAGGGGCAGTGTTTTACGTACATGATCCCGTGATGCCAGCTCTGGCACTACACCGCCATAATCTGCGTGTACTTTTACTTGGCTATATAATTGATGCGCCAATAAACCTTTTTCGTCATCGTATATAGCAATACCGGTTTCATCGCATGACGATTCAATGCCCAAAATTCGCACTGTTTTTCTCCTGCCACCTATTTAGGTGCTTTTTAAACTAAATTATTTACGTTTTATAATGTTAAACCAATATTGGTTTGCCCATCTGCAAGCACATGTTTTTTAAGTTCTTTAACATTATCAGAGGTCACACGGCCCATGGCTTCTACAAAGTCAATTAGCTCGCCTAATACATCCATTTCGTATTGCATTAGAGGGTGTTCGCGTATTGCTTTGTTATCGGCAACTTCACCTTCAACCGTCATTTGATATTCAATAAAGCGGGCAACCGTTGCTTGCGATATTTTACTTATATTTATGAGCTCTTGCTCATCTTGCGCCATTAAACCATGCATAAGGCTTAATAATGCGGTCGCGGCATCAATTGCCGGATACGTACCAAACATATCAAAGTCAGCTAGCTCAGGCACATTGGGTTCTATTTTTTCGATTTGCTTTTCAAGATCAATCTTACTTTTTGGTAGCAGTATTTTTTCCCAGCACACATTCAAAGCACTGCGTAAAACAGTTTCGTCACCAAACCCTGTTGCTTCACTAAATAGGCCATAGTTAGGTAGCATACGCTCAATTAAGGCACTGGCTAACACTGCTTTTTGTAAGTAGTTTAGCTCTCTAATACGCTGAAAGTTATTTGCTTTTGTCATTTTTTAACGTCTCGCATGACCAACAAAATTCAAATGTTGATCCATTATGCTCATTACAATTAGGACACACCCAATCTGGAGCTGATTGTTTTACTTGCTGGTAGTTTACCAATATTTGTCGCGCATGGCGCTCTTTTATCGCATAAACCTGCACACTGGCTTGAGCCTGATCAAACGGTATTTCTCCCAAAGCTCCTTGCAGCATTTCACCTTTAATTTGACACTCTATGCCATCATTTAAAATTAAGCCTTTAATTATATTCGCTTCTAAACTATTTTCAGCGCGATATATTGTGATCCATGCGAAAGGGTCAACGGTTAAGTTATCACTATTAGTATTTTGCAATTTTCACCTCATTTATTTGTGTTTACAATGCTTTTTATTAATGTGTTAATTCATAAACTAGCCAGCTTGCAGGAATAAATATGACACTTACAACTCCAGGATTACTTTTTCCGGCTATTTCATTGTTACTACTTGCCTATACAAACCGATTTTTAGTGTTAGCGCAATTAATTAGAGGGTTAAACGCCCGTGAAGGTGAATCAATTCGCCCTGTTGTTGTTGCGCAAATAACTAATTTAAGAAAACGTATAAAACTTATAAGAACCATGCAGGTATATGGGGTTGTATCTTTTTTACTATGCACACTTTCCATGTTTGCGTTATTTATAGAGCTTAATACTACTGGGATTATTTTATTTGGCGTTAGCCTTACTTGCTTAAGTTTATCGTTATTAACTTCGTTATTTGAAATTCATATTTCTTGCGATGCCATTGAAATAGAACTGCAAAGCATTGAAAATAAACCGCTAAGCAACCGGGTTAGCCGCAACTTTATTGAATAAAAGCTTATTGTTTCAAGTAATAATTTTACGCAGTGGCTTTTTTGCTCTTTGAGGCAAGGCTACTTTATATATTAATTGCATAATAAAAGCTTAAAACACATAACAAACTATTAGTTATTAACCTAAAGGATAATACTATTTAACAATTTCACTCTTTAATTAATACTAAAAGAGGGATATGCTAATTGAGATTTATTATAAATTTACAATCGCATTTAAATATTACTTATTAATTTTAATAGATTAATAAGTAATATTATTATGTTCGCGTATATGCGACTTACTTATAAAAAGGGACTATAAAGTGAGATTTGAACAACTGGAACAATTCATAGCACTTGGCATGTTACGCCACTTCAGACAAGCCGCAGAACAAACTAAAATAAGCACGTCGGCGCTTACACGTAGCATTCAAACTCTTGAAGAAGAAATAGGCTATGAGTTAGTTAAACGCTCTACTCGCTCGGTACACCTTACTGATGCGGGCGAACTTTTTCTTGATTATGCTAAAAATACGCTTAGTGAGTTGGCATTAACTAAGCAGCGTATTTTTCAATCTATTAATGGCACTATTGAAAAAAAGCTAATTATTGGCTACACCAACAAAGCAAGCAGTGTTGTACCTATTTCATGTGGGCAATTTTTAAATCAATATCCGCATATTAAAATTGAAATGCAACTTCAAGATAAACACGAACTTTCGCGTAAACTGCAACAGGGCGAAATAGATATTAGTGTTTATTCGCAAGCTATAAACAGTATTGGTAGTGATATTCACTTACCTGATCAGCTAATTTTATTTGTTTCTAAAAACCATCCGCTTGCGCATAAAACCGACATTAGCAAACAAGAGCTAGATCACTACCCTATGTTTGGCTGTTTTTCACAATCTAAACCCGTACAGCTTATGCTTAATGAAGCCATTGATGGATTAAACAAATCATCTAGCATTAAAGTTGGCAGCATAGAGCAAGTAATGGCAGGTCTTGAAAAGTCAGATCATTTTGCAATAGCAGGCATTGAGCACACCAATGCTATTGCTGAAAATAGTAATCTTATTCAGTTAAAAACCAATAAAGACCTAAGCCGTGAGCAACTTATAGTACAAACGAGTCAAAAAATTGAAGTGGGTGAGCATATAGAGCACCTGTTATCACTGATAAAAAAAATGGCTATGACGGTAAATTAATAAATAAAATAAGTGCCTTTAAACATATAAATGATGGCTATTAAGTTGCTTTGCACTAGACTAGCTGCTCTTTATTTTAATAATTAGTATCAATGGGCAACTTTATTACCTCAGAAATATATTTAGATCATATTGAAGCTTATGGTTACGCTATTGTTGAAAACGCCATTGATGAAGGCTTAATGTCTGATTTAATGGCCGATTGTTACCGGATAAACCCGCACTTTAGCTTAGCTGGAATTGGCCGCTTAAATAATCAGCAAATTGATAGCACTATTCGCAAAGACAAAACATACTGGTTTGATGGCAGTTCGCAAGCCCAAAAAAATTATCAAACTGCGATGGAAGGCATTAGAACAACACTTAACCGGTGTTTTTTTATGGGGTTATTTGATTATGAATGCCACTACGCAAAATATACTTTAGGTGATTTTTATAAAAAGCATGTTGATGCTTTTAAAGGTCGTTCTAACCGTGTTTTTACCACCGTTTTATACTTAAACACGCCACAGCAAGGCGGCGAGTTAGTTATTTATAAACCTAAAAGTAAAGACATTGAAATTACTATTAGGCCAACAGCTGGCACCTTAGTATTATTTGAAAGCGAACGCTTTGTTCATGAAGTGCTACCTGCGGTTGATGAACGCTACTCGATTGCTGGTTGGTTCAGAAAAAACACGTCAATCAGTGGCATTATTGATCCACCCCGCTAACAATACTCTACCCTGTTATTAAAATGCGACAGGGTAGGAAAACAATAAGCCGATAAAAAAGGCTAATCCTACATAATGATTGTTTAAAAACGCCTTAAAACAATCGGTGCGTGCGCGTTGTTGAATAAGCACTTGTTGGTAAACTAACAATACAATAGCAACACTAAGACCAAGCCAATAACTCAGCCCAATATTATTAAGTGCTCCTATAGCGAGCATTAACGCTATAAAGGCTAAATTAAGTAACCCTATAATGTGACGATCGTATTTACCAAATAAAATAGCGGTAGATTTAACCCCTATTTTTAAGTCATCATCTCTGTCGACCATGGCATACATAGTGTCGTAGGCTACCGTCCAGCAAATATTAGCAATAAATAACAGCCAAGCCTGTATAGGAAGTGCATTAATTGACGCCATAAAAGCCATAGGAATAGCCCAACCAAATGCTGCGCCTAACACCACTTGCGGTAATTGTGTATAACGCTTCATAAACGGGTAACAAAACGCTAAAGCAAGTGCACCAAAAGAGAGTAATATTGTATTTACACTAAGCATTAACACCAGTAAAAATGCGACTGTTATTAATAATATAAACAAACTAATCGCTTCACCACTACTAACCTGTCCTGAAACTAATGGCCGCTGCATTGTACGTTTAACCGAACCATCTATTTTTCTGTCGGCAAAATCATTAATAACGCATCCGGCGCTGCGCATTATCACAACACCCAGCGTAAATACTATAAAGTTAGTTAAACTTGGCATTCCTGCATTTGCTAACCACAGCGCCCAATATGTTGGCCAAAGTAATAGTAAAGTACCTATTGGTTTATCTATACGCATGAGCGCAATATAATAAGGAATATGGCTTGGGGTTAAACGCGCTAATTTCATGAGTACAAATACGCTCCTGGTAAAAACACTTCACACACTAAAAATTTATAGTCTTTAAGCGAAAATAGACTGCGACGGCCAAGTAAACTTTGCGATGGTAACTTTAATTGTGCAACAAGCTGTTGTAATGAATGCTGGGTATTAAAGCGCGCAATTTCTATATCTGTGCGGGTTAATTGTGGATCTTGAAAAATCACATCGCCTAATGGTCGCTCCCCCATATTATGTAATTTATTATTTGCAGCGTTAACACTTGCTGGCAACCAGCTTTGTGCATATACAACCGGTTTATTGTCGCAAAGTAAAAGTACCTCACGGTTAAGCGCAGTAGTTTGCGTACAGCCTAATAATTGTTGTTGCTCTGCACTAAGCTCAAACTCTTGCTCACTAAGTACTTTTACACTAAAACACTGTGAGCGACTTTTTAATTTGGCTGTTAATGAATGCGGTTCAAATAACCACTCTTGCTCTGCACTCGATAAATCACTAAACAGTGAGGCACATTGCCAATCGGCAGATAATGAAACAGGGAAAGTAATCACAATTGCTCTACTTAATAAAAATCAGTTGAATAATAACATTGCCAAAGCATTTGAAAAAGTACGATTTACTGCCACTAATAGTTGCTCTGCGCTGTATATTAGGCACTATAAGGTATAGACTATTTACAACACGTTTATAAAAAACAGCATTTAACATGAAAAAAACAGTATTCGCCGGCCTTTTTGTACTTATCGCAAGTTTAGTAAGCTTAACCGCACGAGCAGACTCGACTGTGGGTTACTTTGGTTTTGAGCCAGACATTATTACCAACTACATTGGCACATCGAGTAAAAAAATGGGCTATGTGCGCATTACTATCGATTTAATGCTTAATAATGCATCAGACATTGCAACCGTAGAGCACCATACGCCATTGCTGCGCGACGCCTTAGTTGAAATTTTATCTAAAGAACCTGAAGATAAAATAAAATCGCTCAGTGGGCGTGAAGAAATAAGAATAAAAAGTGCAGCAAAACTTAAAAGCTTATTAAAAGAAGAAACGGGACAAGAGATCATCCGTGAAGTCTTGTTCACCAAGTATTTATATCATTAATTGTGGCTTTTAGTTTTTAATATAGACGTGGTAACGGCGTAAGCCATACCGCTAATTAACCCGCCTAAATGCGCCCAATTAGCCATCCCTATAAACAACACATCCGCAAAACCGAGTACCAACCAAATTAGCATAAAACCAATAATTGCAGTACTTACTAATGCAGGTTGTTTAGGGTTTAAGGCGCTGTGGATCCAGCAAAAGCCAAGTAGCGCGTATACCACGCCACTTAGGCCACCAAAGTTAGGGCCAACCATTAAATATTGTGCCCAATTGCTGATTAAGGCGCTTACCACAAACAGCCCGATTAAGCTGAGCTTGCCACATTGTTTTTCGATATTATCGCCAAGCGACACCCACCAAACTAAGTTAAATACAATATGCATGGCGCTAAAGTGCACTATAGCAGAGGTAATCCACGTTAATGGCTCGGCAGGATTAAACTGCAACGTGGTATATATTATTTCAAATCCACCCAATAAAAATGCAATATAAATAACAATACTTAAAATGCTAACCGTTTGATTAAGCCAGCTAAGCGCTTTAAATCGCGCCACTAAATTCAGCGATTGCCCTTGATACTTAAGCGGTGATTGCGTGCTTCCAACTTCCCAAGATGCTTGCTGGTAGCGGGCATGATTAGGATTTTGCGTAAACTCAGCCCAAAGCGGTTGCACTTGATGAAAGTGCTCAGGTAATACGCTAATAATTACTGTGCTACCATCTGTTGAGCGCAACTCGCCTTGCAAGCCTTGGCTTTTTAAATAGTCTATAAAGCCTTGTGCAGCACGCGGATTATTTAAACTGCCAAGCTCTATCATCGTTCAACTTTCTCGCTGTAGGCCGCTTCCCATGCTGTAAAACCGCCATCCATACTGTACACATCTTCAAAACCTTGCTCCACTAAGTAGCTTGCTGCGCCTTGCGAGCTCATACCGTGATAACAAACAATAATTATTGGCTGATCAAACTCTTTTTCCATCATAAAGTGTGCAATGTTAGCGTTCGAAAGCGCTTCAGAACCTGGAATATGCCCCGCTTGATATGAATTTGGATCGCGGATGTCTGCAATTACTACGTCTTCTTTATCTAATAATTCAAGAGTTTGTGCTATTGATATATGTTTAAATGCCATTGAAATCTCTTTTAAAATAATTAAATCAATAAAAAAGGCGACTCAAGCCGCCCTTTTAATACCATTTATAAAACCGTATTAAACTAAATTAATCCCAGTTTAGTATCACTTTGCCTGATTGTCCTGAAATCATCATATCAAAACCAGCTTGAAAGTCGTCTATTGAATATTGATGAGTGATAATTGGGTTTAAGTCTAAACCTGATTGAATAAGACTTGCCATTTTATACCAGGTTTCGAACATTTCACGGCCATAAATACCTTTGATCACTAAGCCTTTAAAAATAACTTGGTTCCAGTCTACCGCCATATCTGATGGTGGAATACCTAGCATGGCAACTTTACCGCCATGGTTCATATTATTTAGCATAGAATTAAAAGCACTTGGTACACCCGACATTTCAAGACCAATATCGAAGCCTTCAGTCATACCGAGTTCTTTTATTACATCTTCAAGCTTTTCGTTGGCTACGTTAACAGCGCGTGTTGCACCCATTTTGCGTGCTAGCTCTAAGCGGTATTCGTTTACATCGCTAATAACTACGTGACGTGCGCCTACGTGCTTTGCCACTGCTGCTGCCATAATACCAATGGGGCCTGCACCAGTAATT
Organism: Pseudoalteromonas sp. K222D; assembly: GCF_017653575.1. NCBI lineage: Bacteria > Pseudomonadati > Pseudomonadota > Gammaproteobacteria > Alteromonadales > Pseudoalteromonadaceae > Pseudoalteromonas > Pseudoalteromonas sp. K222D. Next base: position 15,606 of record NZ_JAGGDL010000009.1, on the reverse strand, counting down.
AATACATCTTCGCCGACTAAATCAAACGACAGCGCGGTATGTACGGCATTACCAAAAGGGTCAAAAATTGATGCTAATTCGTCTGAAATATTATCAGGAATTTTAAACGCATTAAACGCTGGTATAACTAAGTATTCAGCAAATGCACCTTCGCGATTTACGCCTACACCTGTGGTGTTACGACATAAATGTACGCGCCCTGCACGACAGTTACGACAATGGCCACACGTGATATGGCCTTCGCCAGATACTCGGTCGCCAACCTTAAAACCACGTACTTCTTGGCCCATATCGACCACTTCGCCAACATACTCATGGCCAACAACCATAGGTGTAGGAATAGTTTTTTGCGCCCACTCGTCCCACTTATAAATATGAACGTCGGTGCCACAAATTGCAGTTTTACGAATTTTAATTAGCAGGTCGTTATGGCCAACTTCTGGTTTTGGCGCATCTGTCATCCAAATACCCGGTTCTGCTTTTAATTTAGATAATGCTTTCATAATTCACACTCAACTAAAAAACCGCGGCTATAGCGCGGTTTACAATAAAATTAAATAACGCCCATTTCTTTACCAATACGGGTAAAGGCAGCAATGGCGGTATCAAGTTGTTCAATGCTATGTGCAGCTGAGATTTGGGTACGAATACGTGCCTGACCTTTAGGTACAACAGGGAATGAAAAACCGGTTACATAAATACCTTCAACTAATAACTTATCAGCCATTAATGATGCAACTTTAGCATCGCCTAGCATAACTGGAATAATGGCATGATCTTTACCACCACAGGTAAAGCCAGCTGCTTCCATTTGCTCGCGGAAGTATTTAGCGTTTGACCAAAGCTTAGCGCGAAGCTCGCCACCACTTTCTAGCATTTCAAGCACTTTAATCGATGCAGTCACAATTGCCGGAGCTAATGAATTTGAAAATAAGTAAGGACGCGAACGTTGACGCAACCACTCAACAATTTCTTTTTTACCTGATGTATAACCACCTGATGCACCGCCCAATGCTTTACCTAAGGTACCGGTAATAATATCTACGCGATCAAGCACGTTACAATACTCTGGTGTGCCTTTACCATTTTCGCCAACAAAGCCCACAGCATGCGAGTCGTCAACCATTACTAATGCATCGTATTTATCAGCTAAATCACACACAGTGGCTAAATCACAAATAACGCCATCCATAGAGAACACGCCATCTGTAGCAATCAGCTTAGTTTTAGCACCTGCTTCGGTCGCGGCAATAAGCTGCTTTTCAAGGTCAGCCATATCGTTATTAGCATAACGAAAACGCATAGCTTTACATAAACGTACGCCATCGATAATTGAAGCATGATTAAGTGAATCCGAAATAATCGCGTCTTCTGCGCCTAAAATAGTCTCAAACAGACCTGTATTAGCATCAAAGCACGATGAGTATAAAATAGTATCTTCAGTTTCTAAAAACTCACTGATTTTTTTCTCTAACGTTTTGTGAATATCTTGCGTACCACAAATAAAGCGTACTGAGGCCACACCAAAACCATGTGCGTCTAAGCCATCTTGCGCTGCTTTTATTAGCTCAGGGCTATTTGCTAAGCCTAGGTAATTATTAGCACAAAAGTTAATTACTTTGCCTGATGCAACTTCAATTTGAGCTTGCTGCTGCGATAAAATAATACGCTCGCTTTTATACAAACCTTCAGTTTTTACGTCTTCAATTTGCTGTTGTAGCTGGCTAAAAAAAGCAGATGCTCTCATCTTTAGTCTCCATTTGATTTAACAGGTTAAACAGCAAAACAAAGCTACTGTTTATTATGTGGGGTATTGTAAAAGTTTAACGAATAAAATGCACTGTTTGCAGTTCATCGCAAATTATAAATTTGGCAGCAATTCCTGCCAGTTTACAGTGCCTGAATTGGGGGGCGTATTTAAATTTATAAAAGTGCTGGTAAATCATTAATTGAATTGAAAATAAAATCTGCAGTTTGTTTGGCGCTGTCATCAAACTGCTGGCCAGAGTGCACCAATACGCGCGTGGCAATGCCAGCTTGTTCTGCAGCTTGCATATCACTTTTTTTATCGCCTACCATAATACTTTGCTGCGGATCGATATTATGCTCACTAATACCTTGTAGTAGCATACCAGGGGCTGGTTTTCTGCAAGCGCACTGTTTTAAATACTCAGGCAATGCATTTTTAGGATGATGAGGGCAAAAATAAACGTCGCTTATCAATATCTGATGTGCGCTAAACTGTGCTTTCATCCAGCTGGTCAGTGCTATAAAGTCAGCCTCGGTGTAATAACCACGGCCAATACCTGACTGATTAGTTACAATAATAATTTTATAACCGGCATCATAAAATGCCTTGCACGTGCTAAATACTCCTTCGATAAATTCAAACCGCTCACTTTGATACACATAGCCATGATCAACGTTTACTACGCCATCTCTATCTAAAAATAGCGCTTTATTTTTTTGTGATTGATTCATTATAACGACTCTTTTTGCACAACATGATCAAACATAGCTTTTACCGCATCAATAGTAATTTGGCTCATTAAATCGTCACCTTTAATACGTGTGCCCCAAGGCAGCTGCTGCGCTGTTTTACCCGTTTGTTTAAGTAAGTTTTGATGATATACCTCAACCACATAGTTTTGGTATAAATACGGCCCTGTGCGCGCTGGGTTTGAATGGGCATACAGCCCAATAACAGGAGTGCCTACCGTTACTGCCATATGGGCAGGGCCAGTATCTGGGGCTAGTACTACACTGGCGCGTTTTAACACGCACAACAATTCTTTAAGCTTAGTTTTACCAACTAGGTTTAAAATGCTGTGTTGGCTGTGTTTAATAATATTATTGGCAAGGTTTATTTCCAGCTCGGTAGGGCCGCCGGTCAAGGCCACTTTAAATCCCTGCTGATGGGCATAATCAGCAAGCGCTGCATAACGTTCGGGAAGCCAATTACGCTGCGCTTTACTTGCTGCTGGAGAGATAACAAACAGCTTATTAGATAAATATTCTGCAGTGAGTAATTCATCGGCTGTGTTTTGATTTTGCTGTGTATAAGGCATTTCCCAACTTGGCTGATAATCATTTACGCCAATGGCTTTAGCAAAGCCTTTAAACCCTTCTAACACGTGCGCATGTGGCTGCGCTGCAATGCGTTTATTTATAAATAGGCTATGCAGCTCTTTTGAGCGCGCCCAATCAAAGCCTATTTTAACTTTTGCAGGGATACAACGTGCAACAAACCCGGCCCTTAATGCCACCTGCATATTAAGCAGTACATCAAAGTTTTGTCCTTTAAAAGTTTGCTTTAAATTTTTCAGTGCTACGCGGCCTTGTTTTTTATCAAACACCACCAGCTCAACACCGGGTAAGTTAGCCAATAACATAGCTTCTACTTTGCCAATAACCCAAGTGATTTTTGCATTAGGATGCGCTTTTTGAATCTCTTGTACTGTACTCACAGCATGGCATACATCGCCAATAGCAGAGAGTCTTAAAATACAAATAGAGGAGTAGTTAGGCACTGAAGTCACGCGTTTCCTTGGGCATTAAATAGTAAAACCCGATCTTAAATTATAATCGCGCTATTGCAAGTACTTATCCTCGGCTTTAAAACGCGCTAACATAGGCGCATATTTAAGTAATACCCGTGAGCTATGTTCAAACAACACGTCCAAGGTAAGCATACTCTGCTGAGCCACCCTAGTTATGAAAATCAGGTTAATTTAAACTGGTTTAATGCCGACTACTGGCAGCAACAAAATAAAATAGTGGGTGCTAAAAAAGGCCGCGCAATAGCGTGGTTTTTTAAAAATAATGAACTAACCGCTGTGCTAAGACATTATTGGCGCGGTGGCTTGGTCGGTAAATTACTCAGTGACCAATACTTGTATTTAGGCTTTGAGCAAACGCGAGTATATAAAGAGTTTGCTTTAATGGCGCAGTTAATTGAGCTTGGCTTAAATGTACCAACTCCCATTGCTGCAAAAGTGACTCGAAGCGGGTTAATTTACCGCGGTGATATTATTACCGAGGCGGTAACAGGTGCCAAAAGTGTACTGGATATACTTGTTGAGCGTGCTTTAACTGAATCTGAATTAACAAGTATAGCAACAACCATTGCGCTATTTCACCGTAAAGGCGTATACCACGCAGATTTAAACATTAATAATATTTTATTTAATGACACTGACCAGATATATATTATTGACTTTGATCGCGGCGAAATTAAAACGCCCGCCTTACAATGGCAACAAAGTAATATGGAGCGCCTAAAGCGCTCATTTTTAAAAGAACAAGGCCGTAACCCTGTATTTAACTGGCAAGCCAGCGATTGGCAAGCCTTGTATGCTTGTTACACAAAGCTTAAACGTTAATTTACTTTAGCTGCTAGTTAGCTAAAGCTAAGTACTTGGCAGCCACTTGCTCTGCGTTTACTTGTTGTAAAATAGCTGCATTTGTAACGTTTGGCTTATCTGCCAGCACTTGTTCAATTACACGTGCTAACTGCTCACTTTGCTGTATTGGCACTAAATACTTACTTAGCGCACCTGTTAGTATTTCGCTGGGGCCAAAAGTACAGTTAGTGCTCACCACTGGTGTACCGACTGCAAGTGCTTCTATTAATACCGTTGGCAAGCCTTCAAAATCTGAGCTTAATACTAGCGCTTTGGCATGTTTTATCCAATTATACGGATTTTGCTCAAACCCTGGCACAATCAGTTGCTCTGCAATTCCATATTGCTGTGCAAGTTTTAATGCCTTTGTCGGTTTGTTACATAACAGTACTAGTTTGTACTTTTTATCTAACTTAGCAAACGCTGCGAATAAAATATCGTGACGTTTTTGCTTGGCTAATCGCCCAACATGAATAAGGTAAGGCACATTAGGAATGTTAGTGTTTAGCTCACTGGCTTGCTGATTTATTTTTTTTAAATCGAATGGGTTATAAATTGTAGTGATCGCACTTGGAGTAATTAAGTTACCTTGGGTAATTTCATTTTCAACCCCTTTGGATACACAAATGAGTGATTTACCATTTAAATTTTGTTTACTTTTTTTAAGGTATAAATAAGAAAGAGGCCCTAATTTTTTTTGCCTTGCTAGCTCAGCATTTACTGAGTTATGCATAACAAAATGGACATTTTCTACATTACTACGCGCAAGCAGGTTATTACTACGATCTAAATTTGACAGTACTAAGTCAATGTACCCGACTTCACTTCTCTTTTTTTCAAACCACGACTCTAGTTTAGCGACACTTGCTTTTCGTAGCCAAAAACGGTCAACCTTCGACGCTCTATCCGTAAATAAGCTCTCAACTTGTAAGTTACTTGGGATATCGTATTCAACGCTATTAGCGAGTGATAAAATAGTCACATTGTGTTTAAGTGTCGCTATTTGCTCAGCCAAAGTAAGCATTACTTTTTCAGCACCACCGCCAACCAGTGAATCAATTACTATCACTATATTCATTATTTACTTCCAAATAATAATGCTTTTACACCTTGGTTAATTACACCAAAACTATGCACGTTTGCAAATAACGCGTAGTTACTGAGTATATTTTGATAATTAGGTTCAGTGATAATCTCATTTACTTTATTGGTTATGTCTAAAATATCGAGTTCGGCTTTTGTTACCACACCAGTAGTAACGCAGCGTGCAATACGGTTACTTTGATCTTTTGATATAGCGCAAGCGACTGTAGGAGTTTGTACCGCAATAGCTTGTAATAATGTATCGCCCGCACTTAATAGCGCTACTTTAGCTTGGCTTAACAATGCCAAAAACTCACTACCCTGCTGACTTGGTATGCAAATTAATTCATCAGTTTGCGGTAACGGCTTGGTGTAATTGGGCCCAAAAACAACAACCCCCTTTAGCGAGGTACGTTGAGTGATGGCCAGTGCAGCTTGAAAATAAATATCAGCACAATTTTGACCGTTTAAAGTATGTCCGCCTGAGCCTGCATTCACTATAAAATATTCATTTTTTGTTAAATCATAGTCGTTTAATACTTGCTGCTTTTGTTGCTCAGAGGCAAACGCAGTATAGGGACCTACATTATGCGGAGGTGCTAAAGCAAAGGTATTTAATTTAAGCTTTTCTAGCCATGTAAGTGGCTCGATGCAGTAATCTGGCTGTATTACCCAGTGCACGTCAATTAAACCAATACGATTAAGCTTTAATCCTTTGGCTCGTTTTTTCTCATGTTGCGAAATGAAAACAACTTTTGCGCCCACTTTTTTTGCCGCTTTCATATGCTCAGCACGACCAGCACAATCAAACACCACCACATCAGGTTTATATTGCTCAATAAATTGACAAACTGCTTTGGTTTCTTTGGTTGCCGACCTCTCTAAAAGTGTGGTTTCAAAAGGGCAACATCTAGCGTAAGCCGTATGTTTGTTTAAAATAAAGTGGATATTTATATCCCCTGGGCATTCATTTTCTAGCGTTTGTGCTAGCAAAAGTGAACGCATATATTCACCAATGCCCTCTGGTGATGATACAGGAATAAATAAAAGTCGTTTTTTGCTCATTACAATCTCAATTTCCGATTTGGCACTCAGTATATCAATCACATAGTTTTAGCGATAGATAGCGACCCTTTTTATCTTATTTTTAGCCTTACTGCGCCCATTTAGTTACTGCAATAAAGTGCTTTGATTGCTAAACTTAAGGTAATTTAAATCACAAGGATCTGAACTTTGCGAAACAAAATTTTTATATTATCTTTACTTTTTTGCGCAATGAGCGCGCCGGTTAACGCAGAGCCATGGGTAAAACCAGATGATTATGGGTTAAGAGCTGATATTCAACTTTTAGCCGATGCTGGCGTTATTTTAGCCCCGGTAACCACTTACCCTCTAATGTGGAAGAGCTTTATAAGTGAAGTAGATAACACTCCCCTAGGCCAGTTATCGCCAAACTTGCAAGATGCTTTATTACGGGTAAAACATCGTTACAAGTCTGAAAATACGGGCTCTCATAGTGTACAACTGTCTGCTTTTGCAAGTTCAGATACTATTGTTGCCACCAGTTTTGGCGCAACTAATACCCAAGAGTCAGAAGCATCAGCTGCCTACGCCTATTTAGGCGACAGTTTTGCCGCTAAAGTAGCGGTTAATTATCGCAATGATGGCAAGAAGTGTTTTGTTACAGGGAAAACTGCAGACGATATAGTGCTAGATGAGCAAGCACTTACTGACTGTAATGACACCTCCTTTGATGGCAGTTATATAGCTTACCGTTTAGGTAACTGGATTTTTAGAGCCGGTGCCATAGAGCAGTTTTGGGGCCCGGGGGTTGATAATAGTTTAATTATGTCGGGCAACGCTAAACCATTGCCTGCAATGAGCGTGACTCGTGAGCAAAGTACTGCCTTTGAAACCCCTTGGCTAAGCTGGTTAGGCCAATGGGGATTTACCGCACAAATGGCTCAGTTAGAATCTACTCGTGTAATTCCTGATGCTTTACTGTGGAGTACTCGCGTTAATTTCAGACCATTACAGCAATTAGAAATTGCACTGAGCTGGTCAGCGCAATGGGCTGGTGATGGCCAACCTAGTTCAGCGAGTGACTTTATTGATATAGTGACAGGTGAAGCAGCTTGTATAGATGGCACTACTACTTGTGATGATGAATTAAAATCTAAGATTGGTAATCAACTTGCGGGTATAGATATTCGCTGGTCTGACACTTTATTTAGCCAACCGTACGCAATTTATGCAAGTACTATTGGTGAAGATGCCAGCTCAAAGTTTAAACCTGTCGACAGAGCCTATTTATTTGGTGTACAAACTACTCATCGTATTTATGATCAAAACGTATTAGTAAATGTAGAGTACATAGATACGGGCGTAACATGCTCTGCTGAATCAAGCAGTGAAAACTGCTATTACGAGCATTCAGATTACAAATCGGGTTACCGCTACCATGGCCGTACCATAGGTTCAACGTTTGATAATGATGCGCAATCACTAGTACTAACCGTGCTAGGCCAGCTTTCAAATGGAAATGATTGGCAAGTTAAATTACGCGATGTTGATTACAACAATGATAACCGCGATCGCTACCCTAATAACCCTGATTTAGGCAATACCATTACTAAAACAGCTTATAACAGTAAACAGCTTGAAATACGTTACAGGCAACTTGCTATGGGTGGGCGCTTAACGCTAGGCGCTTTTGCATCAAATAACGATGCAGCAGAAAACGACACATCTGCATTTGCTAAATATGAATATAACTTTTAAATTCGGGATTTTTGGCTATCCTAAACTAGGATAATAAGTGCAAATAAAAAGGGATGAAAACACTGTTTTCATCCCTTTTTTAATTCATTAATAACCGTCGTAATTACTGCTTAATCTTACTAATCACTTTTGAAGTTGAGCAACCATCTAAAAACTCAAGCACCTCAACTTTTCCGCCGTGAAGCAGTACATGCTCAGCACCGGCTATTTGCTCAACCGTGTAGTCGCCACCTTTAACTAAAATATCTGGGCTAATTTTCTCAATTAATTTAGCCGGTGTGTCATTTTCATCCGCACTACCAAATGGAATAACCCAATCAACAGAGGAAAGTGCACTTAATACCATAGCTCTTTCATCTAGCGGATTAATTGGCCTATCGGCGCCTTTTAATCGTGATATAGACGCATCGTTATTTAGCCCCACCACTAATCTATCGCCACGCGCTTTTGCTTGTGCTAAATAGCGTACGTGCCCAGCATGCAAAATATCAAAGCAGCCATTGGTAAATACAATTGTTTCGCCATTTTGTTTTGCAAACTCTATATGCTGCAGCACATCGTCAAACGGAGTTTGATAATGCTCACCAGTGGCATGTAAATATTGACCCAGCTTACGACTAAGTTCTTCTGGCGACACTGTGGCCGCACCTAATTTACTCACCGCAATGCCCGCTGCTAAGTTAGCAATTTCTACCGCATTTTTAGGTGTCATTCCCGCCCCTAGCATCACGGCGAGAGTTGCTATAACTGTATCGCCTGCGCCGGTTACATCACTGACTTCAAGCTCTTGCGCGGCAAAATCATATTTTTCAGTCGCACTAATTAACGACATTCCTTGCTCTGAACGCGTTAGCAACATTGCTTTTATGCCTGCGTCACTTATGAGCTTACGCGCACTTGTTGCCAAGCCCTCTTCTGAGTCTGTTTGCCCACCCGCTAATTTAAACTCATTTAAATTTGGTGTAATGTAGTCTGCACCTCTATATAAATGTAAATCAGACGACTTAGGATCAACGAGTACCGTTTTCCCTGCTTTTTTAGCTAGGCTTATCATGTTTTCAATCAGGCTCAATGAACCTTTATTGTAATCAGAAAACACTATAAAATCGTACTCATCAAGTACTAGCTCTAAACGGTTTAATAACAGCTGGCTGTGTTGCTCTGTAAACGTCTCTTCTAGATCTAGCCGTACAACTTGTTGATGACGGCTAATCACTCGCATTTTAGAAATTGTCGGTAAGTCGCATACACTTACTAACTGTGAATTTATTTTTTCACCTTCTAAAATGCCTTCTAGTATCTGTCCACCTTCATCTTCGCCTATTAAGCCAAGTAGGCCTACTTTACCATCTAATCGAGCTATATTTTTAGCCACGTTTGCTGCGCCACCGGCTTTGTCTTCTAATTTACTTACTTTTACTACCGGTACCGGAGCTTCTGGGGAAATACGCCCTGAATCACCATACCAATAACGGTCAAGCATTACATCGCCAACCACCAAAATACGTGCGGCTGATAAGTTTTTTAATAGCGATAAATCCATTACTGCTGCTCCGCAACTACCATATCAATAGCTTCACATAACCAATGGCCAATAAACATGTGTGCTTCTTGAATTCGCGCTGTTTCATCGTTTTTAATAATAATAGGTAATTTGGCAATATTTTTAACTTCACCGCCATCACGCCCCGTTAATGCTACGGTAAAGGCCCCTATTTTATTCGCTGCTGCTAACGCTAGATTAATATTGGCGCTTGTACCTGATGTGGTTAACCCTATAACTAAATCTTCTGGTTTACATAAGGCTTGTACTTGGCGTTCAAACACAGTGTCAAAATGATAGTCGTTACTGTGCGCAGTTAAAATTGACGTATCGGTTGTAAGTGCCATAGATGCAAGTGGACCACGCTCTAATTTATAACGCACTACAAATTCTGCCGCTAAATGCTGTGCATCGGCCGCACTACCACCGTTTCCAAGCCAAACAACCTTACCGCCTGCTTGTAATGCACTATGACACACTTCTAACAATTGCATAGACTCTTGATGATAAGCCTCCATCGTTTCAAATAATGCTAAATGACGATTTAAACTCTCAAGGTAACTCGTTGCTACTGAATCGATAATTGACATGGTAAATTCCTCTAGGAATTGAAATGGCAGGAAAAATTAATTTCATTATTCCATAAATCTATACCCAAATCACCTCAATATACATATTACTGAAACAGGTATTTTGAGCTAACTTGAATAGCGTTATTATTATTTTATCGGGTAGCAGCTGAACACAAACCATATTTTATCTTTTCTGTGTTTAGAATTGATCATTTTCACGTTAAACTAAGACGACTTACCCTTATAAAAGCTTAGTATGGCACGCATTTTTTATTCACTCGCATTAATGATTATTAGCCCACTAATCGTATTTTATTTATATGTATTACGCGGTAAAAAAAACCCAGGTTATAGAGCGCACTTTAAACAGCGCTTTGGTTTTGTGGACAAGTCTTTATTTGCCAATAACAATAAGCCGCTGCTAGTGCATTGTGCATCTGTAGGTGAGGTACTCGCCGCTACCCCCCTGATCAAAGCAGTACAAAAAGCGCACCCTAAATTAAATATACTTATAACGTGCAACACCCCTACTGGTCGTGAGCAAATCATTACGCAGTTTAAAAACACGGTAGCCTGCTGCTACTTACCTATGGACTTTCCATTTGCAACCGCCCGATTTTTAAAACGAGTAAAGCCACAAGCCCTGTGTATTTTAGAAACTGAACTGTGGCCCAACCTTATGGCAAGTAGTCGCAATAGAAATATTCCGGTACTTGTTTTAAACGCTCGCTTGTCTGAAAAATCGCAACAGGGTTATCAAAAAGTAGCTAAGCTAACGCATATTATTATGCGCTCTATCACTGTATTGGCCAGTCATAATAAAACTGACGCCAAACGCTTTATAGAGCTTGGCCTTGAGCCACATAAAAGTAAAGTTACAGGTTCAATAAAATTTGATATTACACCTACCCAAGAGCAACTAACTAAGGTAACTGCACTCAAACCGCTTTATAATTTTGAGCAGCGCTTTATATGGGTTGCAGGCTCCACTCACCCTATCGAGCATGAGCAGGTAATTAGCGCTCATAAAAATCTATTAGAAAAACAACCCAATGCGTTACTCATAATAGCGCCGCGCCATCCTGAACAGTTCGATAAGGTTGCAGATTTACTAACGCAAAGTACACTGAGTTTTAGTCGTCGCAGCAATAATAATTATAATAACGAAAACGTCTTGTTAGCGGATACGCTTGGCGAGCTGCAATACTTATATGGCGCTGCTAATGTGAGTTTTATTGGCGGTAGTTTAATTCGTCGCGGTGGCCATAATCCACTTGAATCAGCTGCATTTTCAGTGGGCGTTATCAGCGGGGTGCATACCTATAACTTTGATCATATTTACCCTGAGCTTATAAAGCTCAAAGGCGCTATTGTGGTTGATAATGCTGATGAGCTAACACAACAACTTATAGCATTAAATCAAAACAGCAAAGCATGCCAAACTTTAGGTAAAAAAGCAGCGCAATGCGTGGCCAATAACCAAGGTGCTATACAAAAAACACTTAACATTATTAATCAATATTTAGAGCCAAAACCGTGACCAACATAGCCATAAGCCAAACCCGCGAATGGGTTTCAAATGTTATTGTAAAATATAACTTTTGTCCCTTTGCCCGCAAAGAAGTAGAAAATAACTGTATTCATTATTTTGTAAGCCCTGCTAGCAGCATAGACGATGCCGTAATGGACATGCTTGAGCAATGTATTGAGCTTGACCGAGAGGCTGCACGCGAAACCACACTTATTATGTTTGATAACGGCTTTAGCGACTTTGAAGACTTTTTAGACTTGGTTGACTTAGCCAACGCGCTGTTAGCAGCCCAAGGTTTTGAAGGTAAGTATCAAATTGCTAATTTTCATCCCGATTATGTATTTGCCGATAGCGATGCAAGCGATGCGGCAAACTATACTAATCGCTCCCCTTTTCCTACTTTGCATTTAATTCGCGAAGCAAGTATGAGTGCAGCACTTGAGAGTTATAACGAACCCGAATCTATACCTGAGCATAATATAAATTTAGCAAGGCGCAAGGGTATCGATTTTTGGCAACAGTTACTCGAAGGGTGTAAAAAACCGAGCGCTTAAAGCGCTCGGTTATATATAACAGTAAATAACTCGTTATTTTTTAACCCAATTACCATTTACTTCAACAAAATGACCTCTTTGGGTTTTTTCGATTGTTTTTGCCGCCGCTAACGCTTCTACTTGCGACAGTGACAAGTTATTTTTTTGCGCTAATTTTAAATACTGTGCTTTACGCTTAGCATTAATGGTATCAACGACCACTTTAGCCTCTGCATTTTGTACCACTAAGCCCAAATAGCCTGAGCTATCTTCGCCTACTAAACCTTGGCTTTTAGCATCATCTAAACTAATAGCCCATGCCGAAAAAGACATACATACAGCACTAACTAATGTAATTATGCTTAATTTGTTGTTAACTTTCATATCCTAGCTCCTTAAAATAACTCACTGTCGTCACTAAATAAATTATCGAGTTCTTTATCTACTTTTACACGAATTTCGTGATCAACCTTCACATTTAAATTAATTGTAATAGGCTCTTTAGCAGCTACCTCTACTCGGTGCGTACACGCACCAAGGGCACTTATTGCTGCAAATACAATAAGTACTTTTATGCTTAACGACTGTTTCATCATTAGTTTCCTTTTTGTGAGTATTGTTGCTCAACTTTTTGTGTAATTTCATCACTTAAGCGCAATGCGCGTAATAAAGTAAATATATTTTCTTCATGATTATAATTAAAGTTAACTTGCTGCTCTGCTTGCTTATTATAACCTTGCAAATTTACGCCAAGCTTTAGCCAACCATCACTTTTAAGTGCCACACTGCTATTAAGCTTTTGTATATCAAGATTTCTAAGTAATCCCAATACAGGCTGTAACTCTTGTTGCTGCTGCATAACTGAATCAAATGCTGCGTTATTAGTAATCATTAACTTACCCGTTCCTTGATTACTTAAACTGCCATTTACTACCTCAATACCCGTGTTATTAAAGTGCACTGGCAAAGTGCCGGCAAAACGCCCTGAAAGCGTAATCCCCGACTGTTCATCAAGTGTAATAAGTTTACTGGCATCAATGTTTTTAAATTTAACATTAGCAACTTGCTGCAGGTCATTAAGTGAGTATTTATCAAGGCTAAACTCACCATCAAATAACGCTCCTGCAATGTCAAACATACGCGCATTATTGTTTTTAACCTGCCAGTTCCCTTTAATGTTTTTAATAACAACACCAGCCCTTAGTTCATTTAAGTTAAAGGTAGTGGGTTTTACATTAAGCTGCCCTGAATTATATTCGCCAACAAATTGGCTACTTAAATCGCTGGCAAGGTAATCGTTATAAAGCGCACTTACGTTGTTTAACTCCATTGCAAACGAGGCATGTTGTAAATTTACATCCCCGCTGATTCGGCCATTAAACGTTCCCTGTGTAAGCTGCGCTAATGGCTCAAACTGATGAATAAAGGTATTTAATAACACTATACTTTGTGTAGGTACTACTATTTCAAATGGATGTTCCACTGCCGATATATGATGGTTTACCGCTAATTCAATATCGTTTACAAATACGTGATGTGATGCTTTTAGAGCGCGACTTTGCAACCCTATAGAAGCAACTTTTATATTATTGAGTTTTATAACAGGGCTATTAAATTTATTTATTACTGTATTAGCACTAAGGTCTGCAAATAATTCACCATGAGTTAAATTTGCTTTAGCAGTTATGGTATTGCTTATATCTGTTAATTTAAATTCGTTATATTTTAACGTTTTAAATAGGGTTTTTAGTGTTATTTGTGCGTTTAAAGCATCATCTAGCTGTGCCGTTAAGCGACCTTCGTATTGCTCTACACTCAGTTGTGCAAAATCAACCTTTGCGGCTGTTAATCTACTTGTAGCATTACCACTTGGTTTTCCATCGACTATATTTATTAAATTAAATTGCCCTGAGGCGTTAACTTTATTAGCGCTAATTTTATTACTACTAGTACTGGCAATAAAATCGGGAAGTGAATTAAGCGCAACAGTATAATTACCTTTAAGTGTGTTATTTTTAAATTCTGCATTAAGCTCAATGTTTTTAATATCTGGCGTACTTATACTAACCGCTAACATGCTTTTAAAATCCGCCCAAAGGTTGGTAAAATTAAGCTCTGACTCCATTAGAGTTATTTCAAATTGATTATCTCCTTCGCTAATTATATTTAGCATTGGCAAAGTAAGGTGGTTATTAGTAATACTAATCACTTTAGGAAGTTTAATCTGCCAATTTAAAGGGGTTTGCTCAGCTATAAAATCAGCATAATCACTCGGCGGAATGAGTGAGCTACACGTAGGCGTTAAATTTAATTTATTGTTTAACAAACTCGAATCTAGCTCAACTAATTTACTATTTAAATTAAAACCAATAATTAACCTACCATTAGCCAATGCTTCAAGCCGGCACTGCTCCATAGCATATTCAAACTGTGCGTTTACATCGCCATTTAACTGCAGTTCAATACCATCAAAGCTAAATACTTGCTGAGTACTAAAGCTAATACCTGCAACAGCTGTATTTTCGGTATTTATAAGCTGCTTTAACAGAGAGTAATCAACAGAAAACTGCCCTATTAGTTTATTATTAGCTAAAATTGCTTTAGCGTTTATATCGCCTGTTATATTAAATTGATTTAAAATCGGCTCTGCTAAATTTATTTTTAGTGGCTTGTTAAAGTCATTACTCTTTATTACCAGCTGTTTTATAGCAATTAATGGACGTTCTTCTGGCAGCGCGAGAGCAAGTTTTTTTGCCGCTTGACTACTTTGATTGCTTTTGGGAAGTGGATTTATACTTAATACTGCATGCTCAACAATCACTTGCTTTGTATTTACAGTAATATCGATTAGCTCTAATTGTTGATTTTGATAAGTTAAGCATACTTTGTCGGCATGAACATTTAATTGAGCTGTAACCGAAAAATCTAAGCAACTGAGTGTAATACCCGCTTTTTCTAATTGCGGTGTTATAGCCCACTGGACTAATGGCAAACGAAATATATAACCAAGCAAAATTATGCTTAGTAATAAACTGCTAATAATTAAACTCACACGCTTAAACATATTATCCTTAATATTAGTGCTAGGTTCTAGGTTCTAGGTTCTAGGTTCTAGGTTCTAGGTTCTAGGTTCTAGGTTCTAGGTTCTAGGTTCTAGGTT
>NZ_JAGGDL010000089.1:0-1175 GCF_017653575.1 Pseudoalteromonas sp. K222D | reverse complement strand
TGATCACTCATAAGGCAAGTTCCTGCTTCAACAAGCTGACTAATGTCAATCTCTCCACAGGCTAGAACGCGATGACCTCGCGCTAAAATATTTAATGCGCCAACATGATCCGCATTATCTTGATAACCGCACTTCGCACATTCAAACTTAGACTGCGTTAATCGGTTATCTTTTGATTGATGACCACACGCCGGACACGTTTGACTGGTATGTTTCGGATCAACAAAAATAACCTGACCGCCGAGCCAATCCTGCTTATATTTCAGCATTTCTTTAAACATTCCCCATCCTTGATTGAGAATGACGCGGTTTAAGCCAGATTTTTGTTTCACCATTTTTCCATGCTGCTCACTGTTGCCTTTGCTGTTTTTCGTCATATTTCTAATTTTAAGATCTTCTAGCACGATGATTGCGTGGCTTTTGCTCAACTGTGTTGAGATCTTATGTAATTTGTCATGACGAATATTGGCAACTTTCGTATGAAATGTTGTGATCTTTGCTTTTAATTTTTTCCAGTTACTTGAAAATTTCACTTTTCTAGCAAGTTGCTTCTGTAATCGTTTGATCCTGATTGTCTGTTTGCTGGTATCTATCGGCTCCACAAAACTACCATCAGAAAGGGTAATTAGGCGTTTCACGCCTAAATCTCCGCCAATCATGGCGTTTGATGGGTGCTTAGGTGGTGCTACTTCTTGTTCAACTTGGATTGAAACAAACCAGTGCTTTCCTTTTTGTGAAACAGTGACGTTTTTAGCTTTTCCTAAAATAGCTTGGCTTTTTCTAACATTAACCCAACCGATTTTAGGTAAAAAAATACGTTTCCCATTCTTGTCGATTTTAAAGCCTTGAGGAAAACTAAAGCTATTCACCTCTCCTTTTTTCTTAAAAGTAGGCATCCGTTTGAGTGGTTGGTTTTTATCGAATGCGTCTTTAAAGGCGCGTTCAAGCTGTTTTAATGTTTGTTGGATAGTTTGTGCGGGCGATAGTGTTAAAAAGCCATACTCCTCGCTTTTTTTCCAAAGTTTGGAAAAGAAATCCAACTCTTGGTAGTAGCAAATTTTTTGTTTATTCTGTAACTTAAATAAGTTAATCGCTAAGGCTTTATTCCACAAGAATCGACAATTTCCCGCATATTGCGCCATTTTAGCGTTAATATCGGGTGTTGTTTTTAAACG
>NZ_JAGGDL010000088.1:0-1218 GCF_017653575.1 Pseudoalteromonas sp. K222D | reverse complement strand
TGGGTGATACTGGACTTGAACCAGTGACCCTCGCCTTGTAAGGGCGATGCTCTCCCAACTGAGCTAATCACCCACATCTAAACAACAACACAATGCTGCGTTGTTGTGGGGCGCTATTATAGATAGAGTTGTAAATGTGTCAACACTTGAATGATAAAAATGTGCTGAGTGGGGGTTTTATAAACAACAAGTAATGTTTGGAGTTTGTTTTATCGACAAATCAATGCTTAGTGTTTAAATAAACGCCGTATTATCTGTTTAGGCTTAGATAGTTAATATCGAAAATCAAGAAAGTAATAAGCCAATCTATTTTAACTTAGTTGCTGTGGTGTGTTTATTGATCATAAAGTGCAGCTTATATAAAGTAATCACTTAAGTTATAAATTTACGCCGTGATTAAATCGCCTTTAAATTAAACCAATTTTAATCCGCAAAAAACCAATGCGATCTAATAGTGCGTAAAGTGGTTATTATGCCAAGGCATAAAGTAAGGATACGTCATTGAACGATGAACTAAATATGCCAAGTTGAATTTGCATATAACTGTATACCTTTTCTATGCTCAATAAAAATTAAAACAAGCAGAGCAGGGGTTATCTAATCATCCAGCCATAATTTATAATACACTCAAGGGGCTAATTTACTGTAAATTGCCCTTTTTAGCCTGCTTGGTAGCCAGTTTGTTGAAAAATAAACCATTTAAATAAAGCAGAACAAAAAACTGTTGACTTTATTTTGGGTGGTGCATAGAATGCGCCCCGCACTAAGCAATACACGACGTGTTTATCACAGCGTGTGTAAATAAGTTGGGGCTATAGCTCAGCTGGGAGAGCGCTTCGCTGGCAGTGAAGAGGTCTGCGGTTCGATCCCGCATAGCTCCACCAACTTATTAGTGTTTGTCCTAGGGTAGCAGTTTTCTGTGTCCCCATCGTCTAGAGGCCTAGGACACCGCCCTTTCACGGCGGTAACAGGGGTTCGAATCCCCTTGGGGACGCCATTTAGCTTTAATTAGTTAAAGGCGGTTTTACCGAGAAAATAGCGTCACAATTAAAGCTCGAGTCTTTACTTGTATTAAGCGCAATTACCTTAAAGCTCAGGATGTGAGTTAAACTAATCAATTGTCCTAGTGATACATTTATGTGTCCCCATCGTCTAGAGGCCTAGGACACCGCCCTTTCACGGCGGTAACAGGGGTTCGAATCCCCTTGGGGACGCCAC
>NZ_JAGGDL010000087.1:0-1235 GCF_017653575.1 Pseudoalteromonas sp. K222D | reverse complement strand
AGGCACAATACCTAACTCCTGCAATGTTGCCAATAACGTTGCCCCTTTCATTGGACTGCCATTATCCGAGTGCAACGTGACTTGATCTGGCTTTACCTGCTCTCGCCTGCAAATATCTACCATTAAATCAGCCGCCAGTGTGCTTAGCTGTGTGTCATGAACCTGCCAACCAACTATTTTTCGACTATAAATATCCATCACTAAATATAAGTATAAAAACTGACCTTTAACCGCTGTTGGCAAATAGGTGATATCCCATGTATAAATTTCGTTTACACGTGTTGCCTTGAGCGCTTTTGGCTTTTTTATCTTTTTATTTGGTTTAACTTTTTCTCTGTGTGTTAATAATTTATGTGATTTCATAACACGATAAAACGAGCTTTCTGATGCTATCCACACACCTTTATCTAATAGTTTAGGGACTATCTTGCTGGGTGGTAAATGTCCGTATTCTATTGAATTTACTGTCTTAATAATACGCTGTTGCTCTAATTCAGTTAGCCTGTTAGGTGGTCGCTTTATCGTACTCGTTCGCTTATCTGTCATATCATCAGCTTCAATCCAGCGTTGAATTGTTCTTGCCGTTAGACCAAGTAACTCACATGCTTTTGCTTGCCTTGCCCCTGATTTCTGCGCGTCGGTAATGAGCTTTATCAGTTCATGACGTTCAGTTGAGCTGGTTAATCGTCCTCGTTGAAACCCCAAAGCGCATCTGCTTTTTTTTTGAGTACAAGTAAGGCAGCTGTTTCTGCTAACGCTTTGTCTTTACGATTAAGCTCTTTTTGAAGTTGCTTAATTTCTTGTTTGAGCTGTTTACTGTCTGATTTTATGGGCTTCGTTGAAGGCCCTTTAGCAAAATCTTGCTTCCACTGTTTAATATGATGCGGGTAAAGCCCCTTAGCACGGCAATATTCATTAAGAGCTGCTTCATCTAAACTCGCACATTCAATAATGGCATTAAGCCTTTCTTCTAAGCTCCAGTCATGAGGGCGTTTTTCTGTTGTCATGTGACTACCATTATTTTTAGTTTCAAGTTCATGTTTTTTAGCAAGCGTAATCCATCGTTGCAAGGTTGAATAACCGATGCCTAAATCAAACGCAATATCTTCTAGGCGAACATCATCACATTGAGATAATGCTTTTTCAACAGCTTGAACTTTAAATTCTTGTGTAAATCGACGTCTCATTTTATTGCCTCTATTAAAAGTTAGAGGCGACAACTATCCTGACACCTG
>NZ_JAGGDL010000086.1:0-1508 GCF_017653575.1 Pseudoalteromonas sp. K222D | reverse complement strand
CTGACTCTTATACACAAATAAATTAGGCTTCAATTGAACTTTATTTATATCAGTCGATCAGATCAGTTATAACGAAAAAACCGATCGAGTTTAATTATTATGCTGATAAAAGATACTGAACAATGGGCTAATCATTTGTTTAAACATGCTGAATTAGGTGATGAACGACGCACTAAACGCCTGGTAAAAATAAGTCATCAAATGGCGAGCAACACAGGAAGTTCTATTGTGAAAGCATCTGGCTCACAGGCCTCTATTGAAGGCGCATATCGCTTTCTTCGCAATGATAAAGTTGACGCAGATAACATCGCTACCGCCGGTTTGAATTCGCTGTTACCTGCAATAACGCTGTCAAACACAATCCTTGCGCTAGAAGATACATCAACATTGTGTTACCGACACAATGTGACTAAAGAGCTCGGACATACTGGCGCATATAAACAAAGCTCTTCTAAAGGGATGTTGGCGCACACCGTCCTTATGGTCGATGCAGAAACAGAGCGTACTATTGGCTTGGGTGCACAACATCGTTGGTGCAGAAAAGATGAAAACTTTGGTACCGCTAACGACAGAAAACGCCGCAAGTACGAAACGAAAGAAAGTTATAAATGGCAACGCTCGTCGGAAGAAATGAGTACCCGATTTGCAGATGTTATGGACAATATCATAAGCGTTTGTGATCGAGAATCTGATATGTTTGAGTATATTGATTATAAAACAATAAATAATCAACGGTTTGTAGTGAGGGCCAAGCATGAGCGGGTCGTGAATGCTGACGGCGATAAACTAAGTCCCTACATTGAAAATCAATCTAGCGAAGCTTCATATTCGGTTAAGATACAGCAAAAAGGAGGCCGAAAAGCACGTATTGCGAAAGTAGCTGTACGTTATGCTTGCATTACTATTTATCCGCCTAAAAAACACAAGAAACTTGGTGGTATGAATTTAACAGTAATAAGTTGCAACGAGATTGATCCACCAAGTGGAGCAAGTCCATTGTCGTGGAAATTGTATACAGGCGAACCAATAAATAGTGCTTCTGATGCACTAAAGATAGTTAGATTTTATGAACTAAGATGGCGAGTTGAAGAGTTCCATAAAGCGTGGAAGTCAGCGGGCACTCGAGTTGAGTCGTTTCGCATGCAAACGCGAAATAATCTAGAAAAGATCATTGTAATAACAGCATTTATTGCGGTGAGACTTCTCCAGTTACGCGAGCTTGTTGTCGATAAAGATAATGCAAAATCAATTAGTTGCGACAATTTTTTCAATCTTCTTGAATGGAAACTGTTGTGGTCAAAGACTGAAACTAAAAAAGCACCTAACACAACACCTTCATTACATTGGGCTTATTATGCACTTGCCAAATTAGGCGGGTGGCACAACAGCAAGCAAACAGGTGTTGTTGGTTGGGAAGCTTTATGGAAAGGTTGGTTTTCACTGAGCCAACTACTAGAAGGCGCTCGATTCATGCAAGCGCAACAACAGGAGATGTGATCAAGAGACAG
>NZ_JAGGDL010000085.1:0-1549 GCF_017653575.1 Pseudoalteromonas sp. K222D | reverse complement strand
GTAACTATTCACCAAGACAAATTATTTTCTAAGGATCTTTTTTAGC
The DNA here is from genome assembly GCF_017653575.1 of Pseudoalteromonas sp. K222D. Taxonomy (NCBI): domain Bacteria; kingdom Pseudomonadati; phylum Pseudomonadota; class Gammaproteobacteria; order Alteromonadales; family Pseudoalteromonadaceae; genus Pseudoalteromonas; species Pseudoalteromonas sp. K222D. The sequence continues at coordinate 1,503 of NZ_JAGGDL010000085.1, read as the reverse complement.
TATTGACTGATCCTGCCAGTATGCCAAGCTAGAGCTATTACCCTATCGCTCTAGCTTTAATGAATTTAAACAGCATAAATATCACTGAAATAGTTGAGCAAACTAAAACTCAGTTACAAGAAGATAAAACACTCTCGCCAGCGTTGAAGATGTCTATTGAACTCATTCTTGTTGTCGTTGTTATGCTAGCTAGTAAATTAGGACTTAATAGTCAAAATAGTAGCATTCCTCCATCAAAAGATATCAACCGTACAAAGCCAACGAGAGAGAAGTCAGAAAAATCAGCTGGCGGACAAAAAGGCCGAGTAGGTAAAACGCTGACTCAAACAGAAACACCTGATGAGGTACAAGTCATTTTAGTTGACCGAGATTTTTTACCTAAAGGTCATTATCGTGAGGTGGGTTTTCAAAAGCGACAAGTCGTCGATATAGATATCAGTAAAGTGGTGACCGAATACCAGGCTCAAATCCTTGAGAATGAGCAAGGGAAGCGTTTTGTTGGTGAATTCCCCCAAGGTGTTAACGGTCCTATTCAATATGGTGTTGGTGTGAAAGCCCATGCGGTTTACTTATCACAATATCAATTACTCCCTTATAACCGCATTGAAGAATACTTTAGTGACCAACTAGGTATTCCGATCAGTGCCGGCAGTTTATTTAACTTTAATGAACAAGCAGCGGCACTGGTAAAGTCATCGGGCGCAGAAGGTATCATCAAAGCGGCATTACAAAGCCCCCATCAAACTTTGCATGTTGATGAGACTGGCATTAATATCGGCGGTAAACGGCGATGGCTTCATGGTGCATCAACGACTTGGTGGACTTATTTTTATCCTCATGAAAAAAGAGGAAAAATAGCGATGGATGAGGCCGGTATTTTACCGCACTTTACCGGTGTGCTATGTCATGACCATTGGAAGCCATATTATCAATATACCCAATGCCAACATGCATTATGTAATGCTCACCACATCCGAGAATTAGAAAGGGCTTGGGAGCAAGACGGCATGCAATGGGCGAAGGATATGCAAACCTTACTTAAAGAAATGAATAAAGCTCAAATAGATAATTCCGACCTAGATAAAGGGGCTAAACAGAAATATCGTGAGCAATATCAAAAAATATTGCTTCAAGGTGACGCTAAATGTCCACCACCAGATAAAAATAGCCGAGTGAAAGGTCAGCGAGGCCGATTAAAGCGAACCAAATCCCGAGCATTATTGGAACGACTAAGAGATTATCAAGATGATGTTTTACGTTTCATGATGAGCACTGGCGTGCCATTTACCAACAACCAAGGCGAGAATGATATTAGGATGACCAAGGTTCATCAAAAAATATCGGGGTGTTTTAGAAGTAAGCAAGGAGCTGAAATGTTCTGCTTGCTGAGAAGCTATTTATCGACTTGCAGAAAACAATATGTATCTGCAAGCCTAGCCCTTGAGTTATTATTCAAAAATCAGCTGCCTGATATATTCATTTCAGATGAGGCTGAATAGTTAC
>NZ_JAGGDL010000083.1:0-1787 GCF_017653575.1 Pseudoalteromonas sp. K222D | reverse complement strand
AAAGATTTTATTTTGGGATACCAACGGTTTTTGGCTCTATTATCGTCGTTTAGAACAAGGACGATTTCAGTGGCCAAAACAGACTAATGAACACACGGCTATGGGCATCGAGCAACGCCAATTACAGTGGTTGCTATCAGGGTTACCGGTCAGTAATCAAACACGGCACCCGACTTTATCGGGGTTATCGGTGATGTAAATTAATCAGATCGTTTTTTTTACTTGAACGATCTTTCCCATGTGTCATGCTATTAAAATGCCAGACACTATTCTCATCACCGAACTACAAAATCAGCTTGCACTTATGCAGGCTAAGCTTGATGCTTTACAAGAAGATAAGGTTGAAATGCAATCGCGGATTGACCACTTGCTTGCTGAGCTTAAGTTAAGTAAATCCCAAAAATACGGTAAAAAAAGTGAAAAAGCCCCACGGGGCACCTTCAATGAAGCGGAGCAGCATAAAACGACTGAGCCGCCTAAACACCATAAGAAAGGCAAACAAACGCTGGCTGAGCACTTTGAACGAGAAGAGGTTGAGCACACCTTAACCGAGTTAACGTGTCAGTGTTGCGGTGAGCAACTACATCAATGTGGTAGTGAAGACAGCGAACAAGTTAAAATTATTCCGGCGAAAGTCAGTGTCATTAAGCACAAACAATTTAAATATGCTTGCAGACATTGCGAGCATGAACAATTGACCAGTAAAATCATCACCGCGCCTAAACCTAAACAACCGATACCGGGGAGTATTGCCAGTCCCGAGGCATTAGCGGCGGTTGTGACAGGCAAATACTGCGATGCCTTACCGCTTTATCGTTTCGTTGAAATACTGGGCCGTGGCGGCCTTGAACTATCGCGCGGAACATTAGCTAATTGGTGTATTAAAGCGGGCCTGCTAATCAGCCCCTTAGTGGCAGCCATGCAACGTCACTTGCTTAATGAGCACAGTTTATGTGCCGATGAAACCCGTACACAAGTCTTAGATGAAGGTGACAATCCTAGCAGCAATTCCTACATGTGGGTTTATCGCAGCAATGAGGTTAGCCATGAGCCTGTCGTGATTTACGATTACCAAGCAGGTCGAAGTCGCGCTTGCGCAAAAGAATTTCTTGCCGGTTATCAAGGCTATTTACAGTGCGACGGTTACCGTGTTTATGACGGTATTGAAGGCATTACCCCTGTTGGTTGTTGGGCACACGCTAGACGCAAATATAACGATGCCTTAAAAGCAGAGTCGAAAAACAAAGGTCGAGCGCATAAAGCCATCAGCTTTATCAGCCAATTATATAAACTGGAAACCCAGGCTAAAAACAAACAGTTATCCCCTCAAGCGCGGTATCAGTTACGACAAGAAAAAGCCTTACCCATATTAATGCACTTTAAAGCGTGGCTTGATGAAGCCGAAGGTAAAGTAACGGCGGGGAGTTATATTGGCAAAGCGATAAAATACACGCTTAATCAATGGCCGAAATTAATGCGATATAGTGAAGATGGCGAACTAGGGATTGATAATAATATTACTGAGCGAGATATTCGGCCGTTTACCACTGGTAGGAAAAACTGGCTATTCTCAAAGTCAATTAATGGTGCCCAAGCAAGCGCCACACTCTATAGTATTGTGATGACGTGTCGTGCCAATGACATCAATCCTTATTACTACTTTGTGCATTTATTTAAAACGTTGCCGAATCGAGATGAGGGTGATGATGATTTTACCGACCTAATGCCGTGGAATGTGCAGCTAGACTTCGATTATAGCTAAGCGCACTGCTTAAATGCGCGCTTAC
>NZ_JAGGDL010000082.1:0-2353 GCF_017653575.1 Pseudoalteromonas sp. K222D | reverse complement strand
TTTTCGGTCAAAATGGTATTGAGTGATCGGCTTGAATGGTATCGTTCAATTTGTACACGTTTTTGTCTAGCCAGTAGGTGTTTTTAACCGTTATTCTTTTCATTTTTGATGATGAGAATGACCATGCCAACGGCACCTATTTCAATGCGTAAACTTAAAGAGATTTTAAGACTAAAATACAGCTGTAAACTCAGTCATCGTCAGATAGCAACAAGCTTATCTGTTTCACCCTCAATCGTGTCTAAATATGCCTGTAAATCAGCAGAGTTAGATATTACTTACTGGCCGCTTGATGAGAAGTGGGATGATCACGCTCTGCAACAAGCGTTCTTCAAAACAAAGCCTCGATTAAAGGGCTTTACCATTCCTGACTGGTCGTTAGTTCAGCAAGAGCTTCGGCCTAAAACCATGACGTTGTTGCTGCTTTGGGAAGAATACAAAGAGCGGCACGCGGAAGGTTTTTACAGTTACACTCACTTCTGCCGTCAGTACAAGGCATGGCTTAAATGCCAAAAACCCTCCATGCGACAAAATCATAAAGCAGGTGAAAAACTGTTTGTGGATTACTGTGGCCCAACCATGAGTATTGTTGATACAAGTACAGGCGAGTGTCGTACTGCACAAGTGTTCGTTGCGGTCATGGGTGCATCAAATTATACCTATGCCGAAGCGACTTACAGCCAGAAACTCGAAGATTGGGTGATGAGTCACGCCCGTTGTTTTGAGTTTCTTGGCGGTGTTCCTGAGCTAATAATTCCTGACAACCTTAAAAGTGCCGTCACCAAACCGTGTCGATATGAGCCTGACTTAAATCCAACCTACCAACAACTAGCGACACATTACGATACGGTCATTGTGCCCGCTAGACCCTATAAACCAAAGGATAAGGCTAAGGCTGAAGTGGGTGTGCAAATTGTTGAACGTTGGATAATGGCGCGCCTTCGCAATGAAACCTTCTTTAGCTTGCGTCAATTGAACCTGAAAATACAAGCATTACTGGTCGATTTAAATCAACGTAAAATGAAAAAGCATCCTGGCTCACGGCTCAGTCAGTTTGATGCTATCGACAGACCTGCACTCAAACCACTGCCTACACAGCCTTACAGCTATACCTTAGTAAAACAGGTGAGCGTGCATATTGATTATCATGTGGAAATTGAAAAGCACTACTACTCAGTGCCACATACCTTAATTAAACAAAAGCTTGAAGCCCATGCCTCCGGGAAGTTGGTGACACTCTACCATCAAGGCATACGAGTCGCTGTTCACCCCAGATCATACCGAGAAGGTGCGCACACCACGCTTGATCTGCATATGCCTATCGCTCATCAAAAGCAGCAACAATGGACACCACAGCGGTTCGAACGCTGGGCGAGTAAATTTGGCACATCAACTGAGCAGTTTGTTATGCAATTGATGCAAGCTAAAAAACATCCAGAGCAAAGCTACCGTGCTTGTATGGGGTTATTAAGCCTAGGTAAAAAGTTTAGTGATCAACGTCTTGAAGCCGCCTGTCATCGCGCATTAACCACAGGTGTTACTCGCGTTAAACAAGTAAAGACTATCTTAGAAAAAGGCTTGGATAAACAACCCTTGCCACAAGCTCAAGGTGATTTACTACAAGATATTGATCATAAAAATATCCGTGGCAACCACTATTACCATTAATAAAAATTAACAAACCATAGGAAGACTTATGCAAAATATCAATCAACAAGTTAATAATCAGTTAAGTAATTTAAAGCTAAGCGGCATACGTGATGCGCTATTGCAGCAATACGAGCAACCCAATTTATACGTTGAACAAAGCTTCGAAGAGCGGCTAAGTTTATTGCTTGAACATGAAATAACGCAGCGTGATCAGCGTAAAATAGATCGCCTAACGCGACAAGCAAAGTTCAGAGTTGGCGGCACACTTGCCCAACTCAACTATGGCGCAGCACGACAACTCGATAAAGCTCAGATCCGTTCATTAGCACAAGGTGAATGGCTTCGTCTTCACCAAAACATCTTGATCACAGGAGCAACAGGTTGTGGCAAAACTTACCTCGCTTGCGCGCTTGGTCAAAACCACTGCCAACAAGGGAGTAGCGTTTATTATTTTAGGCTCAAAGAGCTATTAGAAAAGATGTTTCTAGCGCAAGCCGATGGTAGTTATCGAAAACTGATCAACAAGCTTAGCTCTGCCAATTTACTGATCTTAGATGATTGGGGATTAGAGCCATTAACGGCTCAACAACGGAGTGATTTACTGGAATTAATTGATGCAAGATATGATACAAAATCGACCTTAATAGCGAGTCAATTACCGATAGAAAATTGGTATGAAATGATCGGAGAATCGACACACGCG
>NZ_JAGGDL010000081.1:0-2398 GCF_017653575.1 Pseudoalteromonas sp. K222D | reverse complement strand
TAACGTCTTAGTATTTATACGTTACGTTGCTTGTATCGTATAAATACTTTGTTGAACGAAGCATGCTCATCATCCAACATTTTTATTGGTATGCTTAATGCTATAGGAATTCTCTTTTTTAGGGAAGTTGTTGATTGCAGATTTATTCGACACCCTTTTACTACTAGACGGGTTAGTTACTGTTTATTAATTACATTTCTACGCTTTTTTATATCGTTTCTGTCTGCTTATTGTCTACTGTCATCCTTTTTATTTATTTTGGGCAGCACCACATCTAAGCTGATCCTCTGTCACACCAACTTAGTTAACTAGTTGCTTTTAACGGTTCGACTTACTATTCATCCACTATCCATTATTACGCCTCCCGTCGCTAGACCGTCGATTTTTGCATCCTTTATACAGAGGCTTTTCATTATCAACTGCCCTTGTTTACATGATGGGCAAGGCCAATTAACTCTCATCGCACCTGTTGTATCTGACTTTCCCTTATTTTCAGTCTCATGCTTGTCTGTTTGTGCGCTGATAATACCCCGTTTTTTTGCTCTACACGCACTGGCTAAAAACCCGTAGTGCCGTATTCGCATAAACCCATTTGGGAGCACATGCAGTAAATAGCGCCTAATAAATTCTATGCCTGTTAATGTCATTCGCTTTATTTTGCTGTCTCGGTAGTCTTTATAACTAAACGTGACATCATCTTTTGTTACTTGCTTAAGCCGTCCTTCATGCAACATGCCTTTACGTGTGTAGCGTCCAAGGTATTTCAACACTGTTTTCGGTTCGGTCAAATTCACTTTGCTGTGTACACACCATGATTTTGTCATTAACAATTCGTTTTGAGGTATCGTTAGTTTATGCGCCCTAATGGCTGCTAGCATTTTTGCTCTAAATACGACTGCTAAGGCTTTTACTGCAAATAAATACGACTTTTTAACACCCCGCCATTCACCTGACGACGTTAATACGCCACCTGGAATCAAACAGTGTAAATGAATATGTTGAGCAAGGCTTTGCCCCCATGTATGTAAGACCGCAGTCATTCCTAACGTGCCTTGTAGCTGTTTTTTACGCTGCGCAAACTGACTAAGGGTTTGCCATACAGCATGAAATAAACAGCTGTAAATTTCACGTGGATATTGCTTTGCTAACCCATTTAGTTCATGAGGGAGTGTAAATACCAGATGAAAATAAGGCGCATTGATGACATCCTTACTTTGTTGTTCACTCCATTGCTCGCTAACATGCCCTTGGCACTGCGGACAGTGTCTATCTCTGCATGCGCAGTACACCGTTTCACTATGCTCGCAGCGATCACACTGCCATTGCTGAGCACCTAACTTTACGGTTCTACATTCCTGTATATGCTGACACACTCGCTGTTGTTGATAGGTTAATGCATGGATTTTTTTATAGTTACAGAGGTGTTGCGCTAAGACATCTGCGACATGATGCATCGTTGCCATTTTAATTTCCCTCCCACGCAGCCATTAAATCATGGCTGCTATGTGCCATCTCAGGCAACCAATGCAAATAACGCTCTGTCGTACGAATACTCGTATGTCCGAGCTGCTTTTGTAACTGATGAAGCGGCATACCAGCTTCAATTTGATGTGTGGCATAAGCATGGCGCAAGCTATGCGCGGATACATTTTTTGTAATTTCAGCCCGCGCTACCGCACGTTTTAATCCACGACTAAACGTTTTTGCATCAATCGCTTTTTCTTTATCCCAGTTAGTACAAAACAGTATACTGCCAAGGGAAAACCCTGCTATGTAAGCGTTTAACCGCCTTGCTGCACTTTTAGGTAATATGACACGACGGTCTTTATTACCTTTTCCTGATCTAACCCATAGGCAGTCTTGGCTGAATTCAATATCAACAACCCGTAAATTCAGTAATTCACTTATTCTGAGTCCGCACCCATAGCAAATACAAAGCATAACTTTTTGTTGTACAGATACCGTATTTAAAAACAGGCGATGAACCTCATCTCGTGTTAGTAATATTGGTATTTTGTGTGCCTTTTTAGGCAATACGATATCAATGCTGAATGAGCGCTGTAGTACATATTTATATAGAAAATTAACGGCATTGAGTTTTAATGCAATCGTTGCACGCGACAAGTGCTGTGTTAGGTTTACATACCTAAAATACGCCTCAAGCTCTTCCTTATTAATTAAGTCAGGCGATTTATCGTAGTAATTAGCTAACTGAGCAAGTGCATTTATATAAGATTCTTCGGTACGTGGTGAGTAGCCTCTTAAACGGATCTCGTCTATGACGCGTTGTCTTAATGGGGTCATTGGTTTTCTCCGGTGAATAGGGGGAAGTCCCAATGACAAGTGTGGCAATTATGCTAGAAGTTGCTAGCTCCGCGTAGCGGCTTTGTTCAACAGC
>NZ_JAGGDL010000080.1:0-2615 GCF_017653575.1 Pseudoalteromonas sp. K222D | reverse complement strand
TTGGCTGTTAGAACTCAATCTGTACGAGTGCCCACACAGATGATTGCTTTATATTGTTAAAGAACGTTTTGAGTCGCTTTAGCGTCTCAAGGGATGCGTATAATACATCCTTTATTTTTCGAGTCAATACTTTGTTTTAAACTTTCTTTTTGGAAGATTTAAAACCGAAGTTTTATTTAACTCTCTGAGTAGTTGCTGCCTTGCTATGCATCGGCGTTTCCCTTCTCAGTGGGGTCGCATTATAGGGAGCCGCAGATTTTACGCAAGCGTTTTTATCGCCTTTTTTGCATTTAATTTTTACCCCAAAGATACACAAGCCAGACCCACAGGTTACCCACAAAAGCCTGTGGACAAGTCATTTTTTTACCTCGATTACTAAACTATTTCTCAAGCTTATGCTAAGTTGCGCGACAGATTTAAACTCGTTGATTAGGCAAATAGCATGACAGATATAATAAACAGTATAAGCAGCCTCTTATGGGGCCATGTTTTAGTATACTTATTAATAGCAGCAGGGCTGTTTTTCACCATTCGCCTTCGCTTTATTCAATTTGTACAGTTTCCTCACATGATAAAAGTGATGTTTTTGAGTCGTAGAGGTTCAGGCGATGGCATCTCTTCATTCCAAGCCTTTTGTACTTCACTCGCAGCGCGTGTTGGTACTGGTAATATGGCAGGTGTTGCAGTTGCACTTTATTTAGGTGGTGCTGGGGCTATTTTTTGGATGTGGCTTATTGCTTTAATTGGTATGGCGACTAGTTTTGCCGAGAGCACATTAGCGCAAGCTTATAAAACGCGTGATGAACAGGGGAACTTTCGTGGTGGCCCTGCTTATTATATGGAATATGGTTTAGGTAAGCGCTGGATGGGCGTTATTTTTTCACTGTGTTTAATATTAGCGTTTGGTTTTGTATTTAACGCAGTGCAATCAAACTCTATTGCAGCTGCATTTAAAGTCGCTTTTGATATTCCGAACTATGTAGTAGGTATTGCTTTAGTTATTGGCTCTGGGATCATTATTTTTGGCGGTTTAAAAACTATTTCTCGATTTGCAGAAATGGTAGTGCCTTTTATGGCTCTTGCTTATTTACTAGTGGCTTTGTACGTTTGTGCTTTAAATTACTCTGAGCTACCTGGTGTTTTTATGCATGTTATAAATAGTGCATTTGGCATTGAGCAAGCAGGCGCAGGCGCAATTGGCTACGGCGTTATGCAAGCGATGATCCAAGGCATTAAACGTGGCTTGTTCTCAAACGAAGCGGGTATGGGTAGCGCTGCTAACGCAGCTGCAACAGCAACACCTAACCCTCCCCACCCTGCCTCACAAGGGTATGTGCAAATGTTAGGCGTTTTTGTTGATACTATTGTAATTTGTAGCGCTACTGCGGCATTAATTTTATTATCACAACAACTTACTGCTGGCTCTGGTTTAACGGGCATAGCTTTAACTCAAGCAGCACTTGAGGAGCATGTAGGTAGTTGGGGCGCAATATTCGTTGCGATTGCTATTTTATTCTTTGCTTTCACATCTATTGTTGCTAATTACTCTTATGCAGAAACAAATTTATTATTTTTAGAGCATAACCATGCATACGGCATGTTGATTTTTAGATTGTTAGTATTAGGTATGGTGATGTTTGGCGCTATGGGTGAGCTACCATTAGTGTGGACTTTAGCTGATATATCTATGGGGTTAATGGCTATTGTGAACGTTATAGCATTATTTATGTTGTCAGGCGTAGTTGTTTGGCTTGCTAAAGACTACAACACGCAACGTCGTGCTGGGAAGTTACCAACCTTCGATCCAACTAAAAATAAGCATCTTGATAAAACAATTCCAAAAGGGATTTGGCATAAGTAATTATAGCTAATATTGGTTAAATTAAAGGGAAGCTATATTGCTTCCCTTTTTTTGCTTTTAAAACACACCCATTACTGGTTCGCTTTTACATACCTAATTACGCTTCACTCTACACCTTCATACAATAACCTAAGCCTCAGAGACGCATGAGGCCTAACCTCCCCCTCTAAACTTAGTAACGATGATCTGGCGATTTAAATGGTAACGCTTTGCCGATTACTTATTGCTAACGCCTAGTAATCGCTACTCATGGTAAGCATTTAGTTTTGCATTGTAATACGTTCTCATGCGGTAAATACAAAACCCTATACTAGTGTATAGAGTCCTCATGTTTTGATTAGTATTCTAACTAGATGAAGTGTAGCCATGTAGCTAAGCGCTGCGGCGTTATTTCGTTACGGGATCTTTGGCATTATCAGCAAGTGTGGCTATTTAAATACGTGTAATAACAATAAATAGCTAATTGCTTAATTGGAAATACTTATTTAGGTAAGGCTGTAGACTTTAAGATATAAATAAGCACTGAATCTAGCGTTATTTAAGGTAACTATTAACTTTAACAGACTGGATTTTATTGTAGTAACAAGGTGTGTAGTTTTATTATAACGAATTGATGCGTAAATACTGACTAATGTTATTGCCAGCTTATAGCATTGTTTATTAATAGTAATAGCGAGAAAGTGGTGCCCGAGGCCGGAATTGAACCGGCACGACTTGTTAGTCGAGGGATTTTAAATCCCTTGTGTCTACCAAT